>JAESST010000018.1 GCA_016763995.1 Flavobacteriales bacterium
AAGCCACAAAATGAGAAAGCTGATTCCAAACAAAAGGTAGAAGAAGAAGGCTTTTTTAAAGGGCAATTTTCTTAGGATAATGGGCAAGAAAAAAATGGGGATGAGTTTCGTGGCTGCGGCAAAAGCCCATGCGATGCTTGAAAGCTTCTCCTTTTGTAACATCAAGAGGTAAACTGCCAATACAAAGAAGAAAATAACAATTCCCTCGAAATGTAAGTTGCCTGTGAGTTCAACAATTACTAGAGGGTTAAGCACATACCAAAGGCTTTGTTTAGGGTTTAGATTTAGTTTAGAAAGTAGTTTCGGAAGGAGTAGAAGTGTGCCTATTTCTGTTGCTAGAATAATGCTGCGCATCACCACGATGCTTCCTAAAATGGAATTGGGAGAAAGCCAAGCAGAGAGAAAATAAATGCTTTGTGCAATTGGAGGATAAACGGTGTAATAGTTAGGGCTATTCATGCCAGCTAACAAGTCCGCTTTGTTGGGTAAGTCAATTCCTACTTGAGTCGGTAAAAGATCAAAAGGATTGATGCTATTTAAGATCAATTGTCCGTCCCAAATGAATCGAAAATAATCGTCGGATAGCGTTGGGGTTGAGAATAGGAATAAGAGTCGAAAAAGGATTCCAAGCCCTAAAAAGAGAGAAAGGGCATTTGTTGTTGCTTTCTTAACAGAATAAATATATATCCCAAAACAAATCCCAAAACAGCCTATCAATTCATAAAAATGACTGCGATCTAGAAAGTAAGCGAGGTAGATAAAAACAACTGAACTCAGAAGGCTCAAGAAGAGAACTTTCTTATTTTCAGTGAATACCTGAAGCACTAGGAAGCGGTTTTAAACGAATGTGTGATGGAGTAAAAAGAAACATAGGCAAAGCCCAAAAACAACATAAAGTGAAAGGGCATCAAGCCATAATCTTTATAGTGAAAACCCAATACAATTCCTCCGAAAAAGTAAACGGTTAAGATGACTTCCAGAATAGTAATTGGGTTAATTTTTCTTCTCAAGTAAACATTTGCTCCCCAATTTTTTGTTTTGTCGTTACTTAGGTTAAACTTAGGAGTTCGAATAAAGGCTGACTTTTTTCCGATGTAGCCTTCTAGAACTGCCATTGCATTGTGCAATGAAAGCCCCATAGAAACAGAGAGGAACATTGGGAATAAGAAGATAAAATGGAAGAAAGCTTTTGTTTTTGAGCTGTATGTTCTACTCATAGATGTCCAATAGAATAGCGCTAGTATTGGCAGTGTAATTAAGAAAGCACTAGCCGCAAGAAAAAGTACACGATACTCAACAAAATTATTTTTAATGCTCAACATTGGGATGCTTAATAATGCCAAAATAACAATGCAAATAAATATAGCTGAGTTCATTAAGTGAAAAATTGCATTCACCTTGGTGCCAAATGGAATGCCATCGGCTCGTAATACTCTACCTAGATTTTTTCGAACACATTCTGCAGCACCTTTGTTCCACCTAAATTGTTGCGTTTTTAAGGCATTCATTACTGCTGGGAGTTCTGCTGGAGCACCTACTTCTTCAAGAAAGATAAACTTCCACCCCTTCAGTTGTGCTCGATAACTTAAATCTAGATCTTCGGTAAGGGTGTCAGATTGCCAACCACCAGCATCGGCAATGGCTGTTTTCCTCCAAATTCCTGCTGTTCCATTAAAATTGATGAAGTGCTGACCTGCATTTCTGCCACCTTGTTCTACCGAAAAGTGAGCATCTAAACCAAAAGCTTGTAGTTTGGTCAACATAGAATAACGCTCATTAATATGTTCCCACTTACTTTGAACCATGCCGATTTCAATGTCTTGGAATGGCTGAACCATTCGTTTCAAGAAATCTTTTTCTGGTAAAAAGTCAGCATCAAAAATGGCAATAAATTCTCCCTTAGCAACTTTAGTCCCTTCTGCTAAAGCTCCAGCCTTAAATCCGCTACGGTCCGTTCTGTGTATATAAACGATGTCAATTCCAGTTTTTTGAATTTCTTCAACTTTTGCCTTGGTAATTTCAATGGTTTCATCCGTTGAATCATCCAACACTTGAATCTCTAGCTTCTCAGAAGGATAATCTAAAGCAGCAATACAGTCTATTAATCGCTCGCTAACGTATTTTTCGTTGAAAAGAGGTAATTGTACGGTAATCTTTGGCTCAAAATATTCCTTATCAGAACCTTCTAAACGTAATTTTTGCTGTTTCTGATAGCGCTTGTATTTGAATACTAACTGAATTTGTATTAGGCTGTAGAGAAATACAAACAGCAGGGCAATTCCGTAAATTATGATGGGGATTAATTCCATTGGGCTTTAAGAGGGGTCAAAGGTATTTAAATATTGCGGTTATGATTTTGTATCCGGCCATTATTGTGCCTTTTACTGTGCCGCTTATTTTCGAAAATCCTATTCTATTTCTATAATCAACAGGCATCTCCTCGCAACGCAATTTTTGTTTGAGTGCTTTCACTTGCATTTCAACGGTCCAACCAAAGGTTTTATCTTGCATGTCTAGTGCTAATAAAGAGGAATATCGAATGGCTCTGAAAGGGCCTAAATCGGTAAATTTTGCTCCATAAAACCATTTCATAAGGCTAGTGGCTAACCAATTCCCAAAAACTTGAGGAATGGTCATAGAGCCACCTTCTTTTCTACCCAAAGCTCTTGAGCCAATCACCATATCTGCTTTGTCTTCTTGAATGGGCTTTACCATTTCAATCATCTGTTCTGGATAGTCTGAGTAATCTGCATCTAAGAAGACCACAATATCTGTTGGCTTTTTTCTCTCTTTTATTAAATAATTTATTCCTTTTAAACAGGCAATTCCATAGCCTTTTGTGGCTTCTAACAATACTGTAGCTCCTTCTTCTTTGGCTGCTTTCGAAGTCTGATCAGTGGAATTATTATTCACAACAATTACTTCATCTACCAGGTGCTTTGGAATTTCGGCAACTACCTTTCCAACGGCATTCTCCTCATTAAAGGCAGGAATAATAACAACTATATTCAAAGCTTACATGTTCAATTTAACACCATCGTTTCCGAATGTGATTGGGTCTGAATCGTATCTACTATCTCCTGCATCGTCGCCATTTTCTAATTTTAATACCCCTCTTGGACATACTGCAGAACAAACTCCACAACCTACACAAGAAGAACGCACAATGTTTTGTCCTTTCTGGGCGTATGCTTTTACGTCAATCCCCATTTCACAATAAGTAGAACAGTTGCCACATGAAATACATTGTCCTCCATTGGTAGTAATTCTAAACTTGGAGAAGAAACGCTGTTGCATTCCCATAATAGCAGCCATTGGGCAACCAAAACGACACCAAGCTCTGTTTCCTAAAATAGGGTAGAAACCTGTTCCAATGACGCCACTAAAAACCGATCCGATTAAAAAGCCATAAGTGCTTCTTAGGGTTTCTGCTTCAAACATAAAAATTTTGCTGCCTGTAGAGTAATGAATGCCAATCATGGCCAAGATGATGACGAAATAACCAATTGCACCAACTTTAGCATCTTTTTTTAGCTCCTCTCTTCTAAAGAAGAATAGCAAGCCGATGAGAATAGTTAAAAGGGCAACAACGCCAATTAAGAATGTGCCTTTCGTTAACCAGTATTTTTGATCGTCGTAGCCTAAATAGGTGGAAACAACGGCAGTGGTCATGACCACTACAAAAACAACTACTGAGTGAATCACCCAACGTTCAACTTTCCAAGCAAAGGTGCTTTTATCAGATAATTGACGAAAAGCATCTCCAGCAGTTTCTGCTAAACCACCACAACCACAAACCCAAGAGCAATACCATCGCTTTCCGTATTTGTAGGTCATAATTGGAGTGATCACCAAAATTGATGCAACTCCAAAAATTAATAAGCCAATGCCAATGTTGCCTGCGCTAATCATATCATCTACTCGATACTGCTCAAAGTTGTAATAGTTTAAAGGCCATACATTCTTCAAATCATAATAGGGTAATTTGAATGAATCTGAATTTAAACGAGCC
This sequence comes from Flavobacteriales bacterium, assembly GCA_016763995.1. Classification (GTDB taxonomy): domain Bacteria; phylum Bacteroidota; class Bacteroidia; order Flavobacteriales_E; family Vicingaceae; genus NORP294. Next base: position 4,013 of record JAESST010000018.1, read on the forward strand.
ATTAATTCAGGAATAATGAATGCAAAGCCTGTTTGGAAAAACATGACGGAGAAGGTTCTTAATCGCTCATATCTATTGTGTCGATATTTCCACATGAATTTAATTCCAAAGGCAATAATGGCCACTGTGTACAAGGTTCCGTATACAAACCACTGACTGGCTGCGTTGCCACTTAATACCCTACTCAGAGGATCGAAAAGCGCAATTACTCCTGTGTTTTCTCCTTCTGGATTTAGACCAAGAAGGCCTGCGTAAAAGTAAAGTACAATGTAAAATCCGGTCATTAAAATTCCAGCTATCCAGCCTACAAAGCCACGACTACTGATGGATTTAAACCAAACGCCGTCATTTTTAATTCCTTCTTGTTTATCGCCATAAGCTCCTTTAGAGAAAAGAATAATTCCTGCAGCAATTGCTCCTAATGCAATGCTTAGCCAAATCCCTTTGTTGGGAAAGTTAACGTTGAAGGCTGCTAAAACAAGAATCATTAAACCGCTTAAACCAATAATTGTAGCTATTTTCTGAAGATTGTTGATGTCCTTTGGTGGGCCCGAAACCAATGCTATATCTTTATCTATTTGTGTCATGACCTAAGCTATTATTGAGTGGTTTCTAATATTTTCATTAAAACTCCTTCTAATTACCTTAAAGTTATTCTTGTAAAATTCTGGATCGAAGTTGGCCTCATCAAGATTATCTATTACATATTGAATATTAACTTTGAACTTTATCCATCTATCTAAGACCTTATGTCTTAATCTCATTCCAAAAACGTTAGCTGCTAAGAAAGAAAGGTCGTTTTTATCGTAGATTAACTTCAAGCACTTTTTACCATTTGTATGTTCCCAATATAAAACTGCTTCGTTTTCTTTTGGTTTAGCCCAAACCCAACCATAGGTTTGGTATTCTATGTCGAAGAACTTAGCAGAATTAAACCATATTCCTGGTTGATAGGCAGATTTGTTTCCGCAAATACTTTGGGCTACCGTTTCGCCCATCATTTTACCGGTATACCAAACTTGTTCTAGGTTTTTTCTTCCTGTCGGGTGTTGATGAAATTCTGCACAATCGCCAATGGCATATACATTGGGTTGATTGGTTTCTAAATATTCATTCACCAAAATGCCTCTATTCAAATCTATTGCTCCTTCTTTTAAAAAAGCTGTGTTAGGGCTTACACCTGCTGTTAGTCCAACAAACTGGCATTTTATTTCTTCCCCATTTTTAATTTTAATGGCTTTTACTCTGCCATTTTCATCTGGGATTATTTCTTCTAATTCAGTTTCAAATCGCAAATCAACATGATGCGAAAGAATGTGCCTAGAGATCAGTTCTCCTTCTTCTTTCGGTAAAACGCTTCCCCAAAATCGTTTTTCTCGCACTAAAAATGTTACCTTAATTCCTCTGGAAAGTAGCATCTCTGCCATTTCAACACCAATTAATCCACCACCAACAATTACTGCTCTATCAGTAGATTGCGTATTCTTTTCCATTAATTCAAGGTCTTGCCAAGAATATAATCCTTGCACGCCATCTAAATCTTGGCCTTTCCACCCAAATTTATTAGGCTTTGAACCACAAGCAATAACTAAGTCGTCATAAACAAGTTCTTCTTGATTGCTGAAGATTAGTTTTTTGTTATCGGAATCTACCCTCGAGACAAAGCCCAACTTTAAATCGATTCTGTTCTTTTTCCAAAAATGATTTTCATAAGGCTGTATATGTTCTTGTTTCATGTGTCCCATGTAAACATACATGAGTGCAGTTCTTGAAAAGAAATATTCTGTTTCTGTAGAAATCAAAGTTATTTTGTGGTCAGAGAGTTTCCGAATGTGCCGTGCTGCGGTTACTCCAGAGATTCCATTTCCAATAATGGCTATGTGCTTCATAAGATGGCTTGGTCGTACAAATGTAAATTTTAATCAATTTACTATGTGTCTAAGATATGACATTCATAGGAATGTTAAAAAATAGAAGGGGATTTAAGCTAACAACTTGAGTTCGGTTCTTCTTAAGAATTTAGATAAATAGTTAATTAAAGCGAAAAGGATGTAGTCAATTTAACGGCAATATTGTCTTTAAATTCCGGATTTGCATACGCTCCATAGCGATAATACGCACCCACCCCAAAACCAAAGTAGATTCCATCATAAATGTATTTAATACGATAGATGTTATTGAGTTGGATGCCAGATTCGAAGAATCCTTTTTCTAAACTCTTAAAGTCAAAATTCTGATGGCGAGATGGCTCCTTTAATGACCCGATTGCAAAAGAACTAACGAGTAAAAGTTGAGGTTTAAATTCTTCTGTTTTAAATAGTAAGCTTCCAAAATCGTGTCTAAAAAACGCATTAAAATATTGATCGGCAAAGAATTCATTGGGAGACATCGTTTCAAAGCTGTAGCTTGAAGCGATGGAGAGGTCAGGGTCAAAAATTCCGCGCATGGAATAAAGGCTAGTTAGCGGAAGAGATGCATCAATAAGTCCTGCATTAAGTTGAATAGCTGTAGTTCCAAGATGTTTAATTACGGAGCTTTTGAAGAGGGTTAAATCTATGCGATTGTATTCAAATTCTCCTTCTAATAAATTGTTAAACCCTTTAGTATATCGAAAATATAATACGGGATATTTGGTGACGACTGGCAGGGTAATTCCCAATAGTTGTCCGAATTTTTCTTTGTAAGAATACCTGAAATCTATTCCTGCTTCTGTTAAGAAGTAACTTGAAGCATTCAAGGCTTTGCCCTCCTCATTAGCGAAGGAATAAAGAGTAGTAATATTTCTTAGTTGTTGATTTCCAAAAAAGCTAAAGTGAAAATCTCTTAGAGCTCTGAAAGAGACACTTGCTTCGTATTTTTCTACACCATCAAATTTATCGTTTAAAAAATTTTGAATGTTACTAGTTTCTGTAAAACTGGCAATTTGATTGGCAAATTGAACTCCTCCAATTCCTATAATATCGTTCGAATATTCCAATTTAAATTTAAATTGTCGCTCTGATATAGGATTCCATTTTAGATGGGAACCGTATTTCCAAGTTTTGTCCTTGAAACCATAACCTGCATACCCTCCAAGTTGAATGTTTTTAATGATTTTATCATTGGTTTCTAATCCTAAACCAAGTCTCACATTTTCATATTGATTGAAACGAACGAGTTTATTTAGAGTAAGGTTGTATCTTTTGATGGGCACATAGCCATTCAATAATCCTTTGGTTAAAAAAACAATCTTGTCTAGATTTTCTTTTTCCCCAATACTGTCGATAAATTTATAGCTTAATTGTTCTTTATTAGTCAAAGGAATTTCTCGCACAGTTTTCCAGTAATCTTCGTCTCTGAATTCAATTTCCGGGTCAGTTTTTACAACAATATTTCCAATGTCTTTTTTGTCGATCTTCGATTTCAGAGCAATGTCTCTAAAATAAGATTTCCCTTTTCCAAGAATACTAAAAGCTCCTTCCGCATCTGACTGAAACAAGATATCGATGTGCAATTGAGTCGGGAACCACTGTTTGTTATCTATTAGTTCATATCGTTGTTGAATTTTTACTGGGAACGCTGTAGAATCGTGTTGTTTCGCAATGAAGTTTTCTACTGCATATTGCTTAGTATTGATAGAAAGAACACCTTGTAGTGCGCTAAAGTATTTATTCTTTCGCGGACGGAATGAAATGATATAACTCGTGTCTTTCCCCTTAAACAAGGTGTCTTCTAAAATGAAAAGATACTTGGAAATGCTTCCTTTACTAATAGGACTTAAGTAATTAATTCCATAAAGAGAAACATAGTTTTCATACAAAGAAAAGGATTGTAGTTGCGTTCCTAATAAGCTAAAAAAAGGAATTTTTAAGCCCGAAATTCTAGACTCCGTGATTACTTCATTGCTAAAATCTGGAGGGAAGTGATTTCGTTCTGCAACTGATTCCATAATAAAAGCAACTTTATTGACAGGGAAACTGTCTATGTTTTCCTCTTTAATACTGTTAATGGTAATGGAATCTAAATAAGAAGTGGAGTTCGAATCTAAAGGTACAGTAAATACTAATTTGTTATAAGACTCGTAATAAAATTCACTTGCCTTTTCAGGGTTGTTCTGATTTCGATTGGCCACCGCACGTTTAATAATTCGGTGGGCTGGATTTTCTCCTGGTACAATTTCAACTTCTCTTAGATTATAGGAGCTTTTCTCTAGAGTTACTTTAAAGCCCATTGTATGTGCCTCGCTTAATGTTAACACTCTTGTTTGGTATCCAATGTAGCTTAAAGTGAGTTTAGAAAGATTTGAAGTACTTTTAAATTGAAAATAACCGTCTATATCTGTTGAGGTACCGGTATGGTTTTCATTAAAAATAATAGTCACAAAAGCTAAACCTTCATTTGTTTCTAGGTCAATAACTCTACCTTTTATCAAAGACTGCGAAAACATAGTGTAACTGCAAAGTAGTAGAAGTAGAGTAGTTAGTTTTTTCATGTTCCGGTCGGTTCCAAAAATGATACCAACTTGTTAATAAATGTAAAATATTTTGACAAACGCTTGTAATCTAGGGTTAATTGTGTTGACTTAATTTAAAGTTGATGAAGTGTTTTCGAGTGTTAGCTAACTAAACATTGATACTTAACTTTACCACGTGAAAATTCACCTTAACGACAAGCTTCAGATCCTAAAAAAAACAACTTTTCGTAGAGTAGCGAATGCAGCGAAAGTATACAGTAGTTTTTATGTTTCTAAATGGAGAGGAGTTCCTAATCAGAAAGGGAAACCTCTTGCGATTGCTATAGAGCCAACTACAGCCTGTAATTTGGGCTGTCCCGAGTGTCCTTCGGGTTTGAAGCAGTTTACTAGACCAACTGGAAATTTAAAAGAAGCGTTCTATAAAAAAGTAATTGATCAGGTTTGGAAAGAAACTTTTTACTTGACTTTTTATTTTCAAGGAGAACCTTACATTAATCCAAAGTTTTTGGACATGGTGAAGTATGCGAACGATAAGAAGATGTATACAACCACCTCTACTAATGCACATTTTTTAACGGAAGAGAATGCAAAAAGAACGATAGAATCTGGATTAGATCGTCTTATTATCTCAGTAGATGGAACTACTCAAGAAACCTATGAGAATTATCGAAAAGGAGGAAAACTAGAAAAGGTTTTAGAGGGAACAAAAAGCATTGTTAAATGGAAAAAGGCGATGAAGTCAAAGACACCTCACATTATATTTCAATTTTTAGTAGTGAAACCGAATGAGCATCAAATTGATGAGGTGTATCAACTGGCAAAGGAGTATGGTGTTAATGAGGTAAAACTGAAAACTGCTCAAGTGTATGATTTTGAAGATGGGAATGAATTAATTCCTGACAACGATAAATACTCGCGATATAGAATGCTTTCCAATGGGAAGTATGAGATTAAAAATTCCTTAGAAAATAACTGTTGGAAATTGTGGCATTCTTGCGTAATTACTTGGGATGGAAAGGTAATCCCCTGTTGTTTTGATAAAGATGCTAACCATAGACTTGGGGAATTGGAAAAGAATGATTTTGAAAGTATTTGGTTTAGTGAAAATTATAATCAATTTAGGAAGCAACTTTTTAAAGGAAGGGAGAACATTGATATTTGTAAGAATTGTTCTGAAGGAACTAAGGTTTGGGCTTAACTTAAATATTTCCCAACAATTGGCATTCTTCTACCCATTCCAAATGCTTTTGAAGAGATTCTTAAAATAGGGGGAGTCTGATGTCTTTTATACTCATTCATGTTTACCATGCGTAAAATGCGCTTAACAGTCGCTTCATCGAATCCTTTTTCAATAATATCGGCTGGGCTTAATGAATTTTCAATGTATTCAAATAAAATAGCGTCTAGTACTTCGTAATCAGGTAAAGAGTCAGAATCTTTTTGATCTGGCCGTAGTTCTGCAGATGGAGGCTTAGTAATGATATTGTCAGGAATGATTTCCTTATTCCGATTTATAAATCGGCAAAGTTCAAAAACTTCAGTTTTGTATACATCTCCAATAACGGAAAGGCCACCGGCCATGTCTCCATAAAGGGTGCCATAACCTACAGCTAATTCACTTTTATTGGAAGTATTGAGTAAGATAGATCCAAACTTGTTGGTGTGCGCCATTAATAAGGTCCCTCTAATTCTAGATTGAATATTTTCTTCAGCAATGCCAAAGTCAGTTCCTTCAAATAAAGGGGCTAACTGTTGGTCGAAAGATTCATATAATTTTTCAATCTCAATGATGTGGTGATCGCAACCTAAGTTTTGGCAAAGTGCTAAGGAATCAGATATAGAATGATCTGAAGAGAACTGAGATGGCATTAGAATAGGTAAAACATTATCTTTTCCTAAGGCCTTTACAACAAGTGCCAAGGTTAACGCAGAGTCAATTCCGCCGCTTAAACCAAGGGTTGCTGTTTTAAAATTGAGCTTTTTGAAGTAATCTTTGATACCCAACACCAATGCTGCTTCAATTTTTTCAAATTTAGAAGGAATAGAAGCTATGGTTTCGTGCTTTAGCTGAGTGGTATCAAAAATCGAAAAGTATTCCTCAAATAACGGGAGTTGAGCAATTTTTTCACCTTCTTTGTTCATTACACAGGATCCGCCGTCGAAAATCAATTCCGTTTGTGCACCAACATGATTCACATAAAAAATGGGCAATTGATATTGATCAGTATTCCATTTTAAAACTTTCGTTCTGTTTTCTGTTTGATGAATCGAGAAAGGAGAGGCAGCAATGTTGATCATTACATCTGGTTTTTCCTGAATCAATAGATCCATAGGAGACTTCTTGTAAAGCGACTGTCCTTCAATGTTCCAAAGGTCTTCACAAATAGTTAATGCAATCTTTTCTCCTTTAAAGTCGATGCATTTAAACGTTGAACCAGACTCAAAATATCTATTTTCATCGAATACGTCGTAAGTTGGTAAAAGCTGTTTATGATGTGTTGAAATGATTTTTCCGTCGTTTAAAAAGTAGGCTGTATTGTGCAGCCTTTTTCCTTTTACATCAGGATTTAAAGAGGGTGCTCTAATAATGGCCGCAAGGCCCACGCATTCTTTTGCAATTCGCTCAACGCTAGCAATACATATCTGAATGAAATCTTCAACAATTAAAAAATCTCTAGGAGGGTACCCACAAATGGCCAATTCAGCAAATACTATTAAGTCTACATTTTCAGCTTTCGCCTTTTTAAGATTAGCTATAATCTTTGACTCATTGGCTTCAAAGTTTCCAATGTGGTAGTTTAGTTGAGCAAGGGCAATTTTCATAAAGAAGGAGAGACCAGATTAAAATAAAATACCCAAGTTGATCAACAGATAGTTGTTTACCGCTTTTGCTTCTTGATCTTTTTTACCAGAGAACTCTGTGTTCGCTTGTCCTGAATCTAATGTTGGCTTTACAGCATTTCCATCTTGGTCAGCTTTATACCCATCTTCGCTGAAGGTATTAGTAAATCCGTTATTAAAGGTAATTCCAAATACAAGAGAAGTATTTCCTGATAAATTATATTCGGCACCTAATCCAATAATTAAACTTGCTCTCAAAAGGTTTACTTCATCTTTATAATCTACCTTATCATTCGTTAAAGTAGCGCCGTTGTTCGATTGATCAAATTCGTATTTAAAATCTTCGTCAGCAGAAGCATCGTAATTTATACCTAAACCAAATCCAAATTGACCAAAGTATTTCATATAGCCAATTTCATTGGTTTTTAGTTTTAATGTTAAAGGTATCTCGATGTATTTTAAGTTAAGGTCAGCAGTAGTTGATCCATATCCTTTTGATGTTAAGCCACTATTCGGTACATCTTGAATGTCAGGACGAATAATCGTTGCGCCGGTATTTACAAGTATAACTCCAGTGGAAAAGGAATAATTATCGGCAAAATTAAAATCGCCTATTATTCCATAGTTTAAACCGAGTTCTAAACCATCATTTTCAATATTGTCTGTATTTCCCTTTACCCATCCAAAGCTAGGGGCCACTTGTAAACCCAATTGGAAATCTTTTTGTGCGAAACTTCCAAAACAGATCGCGAATAGAGTAAGCAGTACTGTCGTCTTTTTCATAATTTTGTTGATGTTAGTTAGCGCAAATCTAAGCTGTTTTTTAATGAAGTTGTATTTACGAAAGTCATTTTTTCCACTTTTATTACTTTTTATGGTCTCTTGCGATTCAAATCGTTGGGAAGTAGATACTGAAAAAATAACGATTCAACAGCAAACAACTCGTTTTGAATTCGATTTGTTTCAAAAGGCAGAAGGCGGGATAAGTGACGCAGAAATAACTGAATTAAGATCGATTCATCCGAAATTTTACCCCTTATTTGTTGAGGGTGTTATGAGTTTTGGACCCGTAAATGATCCTAACACGGTAGAAGTGTTGAATCAATTTAGCCAAAATAAAGACCTTCAAGACCTTTATAAAAAAGTAGCAAGTAGTTTTCCTCTTGGGTCGTTGTCAAGCGAATTTGAACAATTAAAGACCGCGTTTAAACGATACCATTATTACTTTCCAAATCGGGTTGTGCCTGAGGTGTATACAATGATTGCAGCCTTTAATTACGCAACTGTGGCTGATGATAGTTTGTTGGCTATTGGCTTAGATACTTATTTAGGGGGAGATTATGAGGTTTATGCTCAAATTGGAATTCCTCAATACAAGTTCAAAAATTTTGAAAAAGAATATATAGTAACTGATGCTATGAAAGCGTGGTTGCTAACAGAGTTTGAAACCGAAGGAAGTCAAAACTTATTATCGCAGATGATTTTTCATGGAAAATCAATCTACTTGTTAGAAGCATTCGTTCCTTCTGCTAAAGAGTATTTGTTCTTTAACTACAAAGCTGAAGAGTTAATATGGTGCGAAGAAAATAGAGGTCCTATCTGGTTTCACTTTGTTGATATGGAATTGTTGTTTACAACAGAAGTTCATCAAATTAGAAAATACATGGGCGATGCTCCTTTTGTGGCAGGGTTTCCCGAAGGGTCACCTGGTAGAGTTGGGCAATGGGTAGGATATGAAATAGTAAAGGCTTTCATGAATAACAACAAGGATGTAAGCCTTGAAGATTTAATGAACCTTAAGGATGCAAATAAAATTTTACGAAAATCAAATTATAAACCCAAGCGATAATGGCAAAAGAGTCAGAAATTAATTTCAAAATAAAGTTAGACGAAAATCAAGTTCCTGAGTCTATTGAATGGACCGCTGAAGGTTCAGAGAAAGACAAGACTAACATTAGCAAAGCGATTATGCTTGCACTTTGGGATCAAGAAGAGAACAACACGCTTAGAATTGATTTGTGGACAAAGGCCATGATGGTAGACGAAATGAAGAAGTTTACTTGTCAGAATATCATCACCATGGCAGATTCTTTTGAGCGTTCAACAGGAGAAAAAGCGATAGCGGAAGAAATTCGTGAATTCGGAAAGAAAATCGCTATTAAAATGGGCGTTCTGAAGTAATTCTCTCATCATTTGTGAATGATGAGGCTAAATTCTAATTTAGCGCAACTCAAAGATTATGGCAAAACAAGAAAATCAGAAATCAGCTATCCGTGTAAAAACATCATACGTTTCTACTATTATCAGTATTTCTCTGGTTTTATTTATGTTGGGAATGTTAGGGATTATCTTAATTAATGCCAAACAGATTTCAGACCATGTAAAAGAAAACATAGGATTTTCACTTTACCTGAAAGAAGGACTTACTGAAAAAGATGTAAGCGCACTCAAGAAAGTGCTAGAAGGAAAAGAGTATACCAATCGCATTGAATACATCAGCAAGGAGCAAGCAGCTGAAATCATGAAAAAAGATTTGGGAGAAGATTTTGTAGAATTTTTAGAATTTAACCCATTATTAGGAAGTGTTGACGTATATCTTAATTCTGCTTTTGCTGAAGAAGAAAGTGTGCGTTCAATTGAGAAGGAATTAAAAAGACTACCTGCAGTAAAAATGGTAGACTACCAAATGGATCTAATTGCTGCAGTAAATGCCAACGTTCGAAAAATTGGGTTTGTTTTATTGGGATTCAGTATTTTGCTTTTGGTAGTTGTGATTGCGTTAATTAATAATACGATTCGATTGGCAATTTATTCCAAGCGCTTTTTAATTAAGACGATGCAATTAGTGGGTGCAACCGGAGGTTTTATTAGTAGACCTTTTGTGGCAAGAGGAGTGTTAAATGGCTTGTTTAGTGGAATAATTGCCTTGATTCTTCTCTCAGGAGTGATGTACAGTATCAGCTCTAGTCTTCCTGAGTTTTTTGAATTACAAAATTTTAACGTTTATATTGTTCTTTTTACAGTAGTGTTACTGTTAAGAATATTAATTTCGTGGGTATCAACCTCTCTAGCGGTGCGCAAGTTCCTAAGAATGCAAAGCGGAGAATTATATTAGAAATATGAGTGAGCAATCAAAAAGTGGATTTGCCTTTGGCAAAGAGAATTATAAGTTATTTGCCATTGCGGTAGTGGTGGTAACAATTGGTTATTTGCTCATGGTTGGCGGCGGTTCCGATGATCCTAATGTTTTCAATAAAGAAGAATTATTTTCAACAAGAAGAATTACGATTGCACCAATCGTAGTACTCATTGGACTTGGGCTAGGAGTTTATGCAATTCTGAAAAAAGCTAAAGACTAAGCTCCTTTCTTGAATGCCAAATTTTATTGAAGGAGAAGTCATTCTAGTTGACAAGCCGCTTACTTGGACTTCTTTTGATGCGGTGAACAAACTAAAACATTTACTAAAGAGATCTACAGGTCTTAAGAAAATTAAGGTGGGTCACGCAGGTACGCTTGATCCATTAGCAAGTGGCCTGCTTATTATTTGTACTGGGAAAAAAACCAAAACTATTGAGGGAATTCAGGGGCAACAAAAGGAGTACACTGGAATTATTGAGCTAGGAGCAACAACCGCTTCCTATGATTTAGAAACGGAGCTGGAGAATTTTAAAGACTCCTCCTCCATCTCTGAGGAAGATATTTTCTCTGTTGCACGAAAAATGGAAGGAGAAGTAGATCAAATTCCTCCTATTTTTTCTGCAAAGAAGATAAATGGAAAACGGGCTTATGACTTAGCTCGAGCAGGACAAACTCCTGAAATGAAAACCAAGCGAATCCAAATTTATTCTTTCAAAATTGAAAAGATTGAGATGCCAGAAGTGCATTTTAGAATAGCTTGTTCTAGAGGGACTTATATTCGTTCTATTGCGCATGATTTTGGAAATTACTTATCTGTTGGGGGCTATTTAAAAGCTTTGAGAAGGACAAAAATTGGAAATTTTCAAGTAGAGAATGCTATAAAAGTGGAAGCTTTTGAAGAGTTGGCCAGCCAGCATCATGTGGAGCTTACAGCACAACAATAAAAGAGCTTTATTTCCTATTTTAGTTGATTATTCTAAAACAACTATTTTTTGGGTACTGTAAAATACAATGAACGTAATCTGCTGATCGGTTTATGGTTATTCCTGACCTTAATTAACCTAAATAAGGCTTTTCATATCGACGATACTTTTCACTTGGAGGCTGCTGTTCAAATTGCACAAGACCCTTTGCATCCAATGTCAGGTTCTGTTAATTGGAACGATACACCTCATAAGATTTCGATTTACAACCAGCCACCACTTTTTTTCTTTTTTATTGCGGGGTTTGGGAGTGTATTTGGGTATACTGAGCTTCCCCTGCATTTACTATTGTCGGTGTTTTCATTTTTGGCTTTGTATTATTTTCAAAAAATTACAAGTATGCTTCATGTGCAGAGGGCCAAAATTTTATTGATTTTGTTTGCATTATGCCCAGCGTTTTTGGTGAATCAAAACCTTATGGTAGATATTCCTTTATTGGCTTGTTTATTGGGTGCCGTTTATTTTTTATTGAAAGGGATATCGTTCCAATCGCTTAAGTGTTATGCTTGGTCGATGATTTGGTTCAGTGCAGGACTATTGATTAAATACTCTATTTTGCCATTTGCACCTTTGTTTGCATTAGCATTATTATTGAACAAGCAATTCAAAGGACTAGTCTTTTTACTTCTTCCGACATTGGCATTAGTGGTTTGGAGTTGGTGGAATTATTCTGAGTATGGAGCAATGCATTTTTTCGATCGACCAGTCCATCAGTTGGATTTTGATCAGTTTTTTAACTTTGTTGCTTGTTTGGGCGCCATTTCTCCTTTTTTTGTTAGCCTAATTTATGGCACTTTCCCTAACAAAATGGTGAAGTTTCTGCTTTTAACTACTTGCGTCTTGTTTCTCTTATGCATTGTTTCTTCTTTTTTTGGATGGCTAAGTATCGAAGTGATTAACGGATCTTTAAATACTATATTTTTAGGAGTTGGCTTCTCAATTTTTGGCCTTATTGCTGTTCAAGCAGTAAGTTCTGTTCTAAAAAAGAAATGGGAATATACCAAAACTAAGGAATTCGTAATTTTTGCTTTAATGATGGGGTTTGCCTTATTTATGATTGTTTCTCCGCAGTTTATGGCAAGTAGGCACTTGCTTCTTGTTGTTCCATTTGTATTGCTTTTTGCACACTCATTAATTTCGAAAGCAGGAAACACAGTCAACTGGCTAAGCATCTCTCTTGCATTTTTATTAAGCTTGAGTATGGGTATTTCTGATTGGTTATATGCTAACTACTATCGTAAAATGGCGGCTGAAACAGCAAGCTTGATTGAGGGCAGAGTTTGGGGTTTAGGTCATTGGGGCTGGCAGTGGTATTCCCAGAAGGAAGGTATGAGGTTTTATGATTCTGAGAAAGAAATTGCAGTAGGATTAGGAGACTATTTAGTTTTTCCAGTTCATGTTCCAAAGCAGCCTATATCTAAAAGAATTCAATATGAGCTAGTAGAGAAACGATACCATGAAATAGGGCCTGGAAGTTTTATTTCAGGAGCGAATGCAAGTTTTTACAATTCATCTGTCAGTAAGCCATTATGGAGTCTATCAAAAAAGCCGATTGATACAATTTATATTTGTAAGGTAATAGATGATATTTCTATTGAAGATATAAAATTAGCAATGCGCAAAAGTGAAACCTGGTTAAGCTCTATGAAGCAAAAAGCAATAGATAGGAATGTGCCTCTAGATTCAATGCTTTATATTGATGCTAAGTGGCTAAAAGATACTGCGCTAGAAGAGTAGAAGAAGGTTATAGAGCTTTTGGAATAGAAGAGAGAGAAAAAAACAGGATTAAATCCTTTAGGTATTAGTAAAATTCGACTGTTAAGTACAATTTTAGTAACTTTGCACCTCATTTTTTCAGAACGTTTAAAATCGCTTAAAGACAATGAAATTATCTAAGTTCAAATTTGACTTACCAGAAGACTTACTAGCAGAATACCCTGCTCCAAATCGAGACGAGTCTCGTATGATGGTAATCAACAGAAAAGAAGGGACGATTGAGCACAGAATGTTCAAAGACATTATGGATTACCTGAATGAAGGGGATGTAATGGTGATGAACGATACCAAGGTTTTTCCAGCAAGAATGTACGGGAACAAGGAAAAAACTGGTGCTAAGATTGAAGTTTTCTTATTAAGAGAATTAAATGGCGAAAACCTTTTGTGGGATGTATTAGTAGATCCTGCACGTAAGATCAGAATCGGAAATAAGTTATACTTTGGAGATGATGATTTAGTTGCTGAAGTAATCGATAATACCACTTCTAGAGGAAGAACTTTACGTTTCTTATTTGATGGTACCCATGATGAATTCAAAGCAATTATTGAAAAGCTGGGAGAAACTCCAATTCCAAAATACATCAAGAGAGATGTTGAGCCAGAAGATGAAGATAGATATCAGACCGTATATGCTAAGAATGAGGGTGCTGTAGCTGCTCCAACAGCTGGGCTTCACTTTAGTAAGCACCTAATGAAGAAATGTGAGATTAGAGGAGTTGAATTTGCTCCAGTAACCTTACATGTTGGATTAGGAACTTTTAGAGGTGTTGAAGTTGAAGATTTAACGAAGCACAAGATGGATTCAGAGGAAATTGAGATTACTGAGTCAACTTGCGATATGGTTAATAGTGCTAAGAAGAATAAGCAGAAAATTCTTTCTGTAGGAACAACGAGTATGAGATGTTTAGAAACATCTGTTTCTACGAATGGCGAATTGAAGCCTTACAAAGGATGGACGAATAAATTTATTTTCCCTCAATACGATTTTAGTATTGCTGATATGATGGTAACAAATTTCCACATGCCGGAATCTACTTTATTAATGATGACTGCGGCTTTTGGAGGTTATGATTTAATTATGGAAGCTTATCAAGTAGCAATTAAAGAAAAATATCGCTTTTACAGCTATGGCGATGCCATGCTAATTATATAAAATTGAACAAATATGTAATCATAGTTGCAGGAGGGAAGGGCTTAAGAATGGGTTCCACTATCCCGAAGCAATTTTTAGAGTTAAGCGGAAAAGCGATCTTATTACATACCTTAGAAAAGTTCAGGAAAGCTCTGCCAACGGCAGAGCTTTTTTTGGTTTTACCCAAAACAGAGTTTTTACGATGGGCTTCGATATCAAAAGGAACCGAATTTGAGAACATACAAATAGCAGAAGGAGGAACAAGCCGATTCGAGTCAGTCAAGTCGGGATTGTCTCTGATTAAAGGAGAGGGTGTTGTTGGAATACATGATTCTGTTAGGCCTTTCGTTTCAATGGAAACCATTCAGTCTACCTTCATAAAGGCGGAACAAGCTGGTGCAGCAATTCCTGTTATCGATTTAAAAGACAGTATTAGAAAACTTGAAAATGGAAGCTCATCATCTGTTGATCGTTCGTTGTATAAGATGGTGCAGACTCCTCAATGCTTTCAAAATAAGCTAATTCAAGCTGCTTATAAACAGCCCTTTCAGAGCATCTTTACAGATGATGCTTCGGTTGCAGAATCCAATGGGCTTGTGTTAAGTTTGGTAGAAGGAAACTATACGAATATCAAAATCACGACTGCTGAAGATTTAAAATTCGGAGCTTCACTTTTGAGTGAAGACTAGAGTTGAGACTTTTCCTAATTCCAAGAGAAACAGTAGATTTGTAGGACTACATAAAATAATGGCAGATGTCGGATAGAATCGAGGTATTGAAAACGTATAAGATTTATATAAACGGGAAATTTCCAAGAACAGAATCGGGACGATATTACGAGCCTGAGAACGCAAACGGGGAATGCTTAGGCAATATTTGTTTATCCTCAAGGAAAGATGTCAGAAATGCTATTCAAGCAGCTAGAAAGGCGCAATCTCCTTGGGCAGGAAGATCAGCTTATAATATCGGGCAGATTCTATATCGTATTGCTGAAAATTTAGAAAGTAGAAAGACAGAATTTATTCATTTAGTATCTAAAGAAGAAAATATTTCCAGTGCTAAGGCAGCTAAGCTTGTAGAAGAATCGATTGATCGATTGATTTACTTTGCAGGATGGTCTGACAAGTATCAGCAACTCTTTAGTAGTGTAAATCCCGTTGCTAGTAATCACTTTAATTTTTCAATGTTAGAGTCAATGGGGGTTGTTACTGCTATTTGTGGAAAGAAGGTTCATTTTAAGGGACTGATTTCGGCGATTACGACGGTGATTTGCGGAGGAAATTCAATTGTTATTTTGGCCAATGAAAATGCTCCTATTTCAGCAATAAGCTTTGCGGAAGTACTACAACATTCAGATGTGCCAGCAGGAGTAATTAATATTTTAACAGGTAAAAAGGAAGAATTACAGAGTCATATGGCTTCACATATGGATGTAAATGCTCTCTTATTGTTGGGTTACGAATCAAAAGAATCACTTTCGTTGGAACAATTGGCCACAGAAAATTTAAAAAGAGTACGCACATGGTCAGCTGAAAAAGTAAACACTGATGAGCTTGAAAATCCTTATTCAATTCAAGACTTTCTAGAAACCAAAACAACTTGGCATCCCATTGAACAAATCGGGGGAGCTACTGCTGGTTACTAAATGCTGACTTCATCGATTATATTATTAATTGCCACAATAATATTTTTATTGTTGTCGCTTTATTTGGAGTGGTTCAAACCCACTGTTACTTTTTTTATCTGCATTTTAGTTTTTATAATTGGAGGTGTATTAAGTCCTGCTGAGGCATTAACCGGGTTTGCTAATGAACAGCTTGCTGTTATTGTTATTTTATTGATTATTAGCGATATTTTCAAGAGATCATCTGTTGTAAATGTCATTTTTAACGCCCTTTTTGGGAATTCAAAAAGAGTTGGGCCATTCAGTTTAGGAATGATGTCTGTTGTGGCTTCCTTTTCTGCATTCTTTAACAATACGCCTCTTGTTGCTATGATGATGCCCTATACGAACAGTTGGGCAAAAAAGAATAAAGTGGCTCCTTCAAAATTATTGATCCCTCTTTCTTATGCTGCTATACTAGGTGGTTGTGTTACTTTGGTAGGAACCAGTACGAACTTAATTGTAAATGGATTAGCAATTGATGCAGGATTTGAATCACTTTCTATTTTCGACTTTACATTGGTTGGATTACCTATGTTGTTTATTGGAATCATTTATCTCTCTGTATTTGGGAGCCGATTATTACCTGAAACAAAATCATCAGATGAGTTGATTGACTCAGAAGTCCGAGAGTACTTTGTAGAAGCGCATGTCAATGCAGATTCTGCACTCATTGACAAATCGGTTGAAGAAGGGGGATTTAGAGCGTTAGAAGGGCTTTATTTGGTTGAATTGATCAGAAGAGATGTAAGTTATAGCCCTGTTGCACCGGATTTTATTTTAGAAGAAGAAGATACCTTAATTTTTGCTTGAGAAACAAGTAGAGTGGGAGAAATCGCTAATAGGGACTTAGGCTTAACCTTACCTAAAGTGGTTGAACGTTTAGTTGGAGAGAAAACAAGTAGTAACGAAGTAGTGGTTTCTTTTAACTCCTTTTTATAGGGAAAAAGATAAAGGAAACTGACTTTAGAGCACGGTATGATGCTGCTATTGTTGCAGTTCACAGAAATGGCGAACGACTTAAAGGAAAAATTGGAGATATTGAGTTGAAGGCAGGAGATGTACTGTTAGTGTTTAGTGGAAACAACTTCATTAGTAGAGCAAAGAATAACAGAGCTTTTTATATTTTAAGTCATATCGAAGAGGCAGAAGAATTAAATGTAAAAAAAGTAGCTGTCGTATTTGGGGGGTTAATTGTAGCAATTGTACTTTCTGCAAGCAGCTCGATTTCTTTATTATTATGTCTCTCTTGTGTTTTGTTGTTAGGCATATTATTAAAGATAATGCCTTTGAATGAAATTCGGAAAGGACTTGATTTTGACTTAATAATTTTAATTGCATTTGGGCTAGCTTTTGGAAAAGCGATGCTCAATTCTGGAGCGTCAGTTTATCTGGCAGACGGTTTTTTGCTGTTGAATAATTATCTTTCTCCTGTTCTCTTTTTAATGTTGATTTTCTTTATTACCAATGTATTGGCGGCTTATATTACGAATAAAGCAGCAGTAGCAATACTATTCCCTATCTCTGTTTCTATTGCTCAACAGTTGGGGCTTGATCCTATTCCATTCATTTTAATTGTTTCTTTTGGGGCAGCTGCAAACTTTATAACTCCTATTGGCTATCAAACCAATTTGATGGTGTATGGATCTGGAGGGTACAACTTTAAAGATTTTATGAAAATTGGTTGGCCATTAACACTTATCTATATGGTAGTGAGTGCAATCATATTGAGTATGGTGTACGGCTTGTAGGGGGTGCTCTTTAATTGTTATCTACAATTAATCATTTTCAAAAGGAAGGCATCACTTCTCTCAGTTTGTGTTGAAAAACGTACTTGAATTTGAGTTTTCTACTCTATCTTTATTTGCCCTTGTTTCAAGAGAAGGTTTGTCATTAAAGTTGTTTTTTTGAAATATCTCAAACAGAGGAACTTTATGCTCTTTTTTAGAAAAAACCAACAACAACTTCTTTTTTTTTGTAAAAATTTATCTATCAATTGATTAAATTCGAGTAAGAAGAATTATTCGAACGAGTTGATTTGTTTCTCTGATTTTTAGATTTTACCGAATTCTCGGCAAAATCAACCAATTACTAATTGAAATACACCAATTACTAGTTATAACCTACCAGATACTAGTTATGGTTTTGATTGTTAGCTATTATGAAGGAAGTTTATGAGCTAAGATTTGTCCCATGAAAAGAGCCTCATTTATTTTATTACTAGTACAGTTTATAGTTGTTATTCTAATCGGAATCTACATCATTGGAGATTCGAAGGAAGTCGGGTATGTTCGATCAGCTTACCTGATCGAAAACTTTATAGGAACCCAAGAAGCTAGAGCTAAACTACAAGAAGATGTGCAGTTTTTACAAAGCAATCTCGATACCTTAAAATCAGAATACAGCGGAATGGTTGGAGCTTACCAAGAAAATGCAGAGGGGGATGAAAAGATGTTGCAACGAATTCAGGGAAAAGAATCCAGTATTGCTACTTATTCTAAAGCCGCGGAAGAGAGAATTCAACAACAAGAAACGGAACTACTAGAAGGAGTCATGAATCAGATTAATTCTTACATGAAAACATATGCCGAGGAGCATGGCTATGACATGATACTCGGAACTACAGCTGCAGGTAGTATTCTTTTCGGAGAAGATGATATGGACATTACGGATAAGGTATTAAAAGAAATGAACAAGCATTATGGAAAATAAAAGGATTAGAAAAAGGTTTCCCATATTGTTGCTTACAGCAATTATTCTGATCGTACAAGGCTGTGGCGATGTAGAAATTCGAAATTTAGAAGACATGGCCGTTTGGATGTATCAGGAAGAGAATGGCCTTCAGAAAGTAAAAAAGATTGGCACATTAAAATTACAAGTCAATTATATACCCCCAGCATATCATGCTTTGAGAGAGGATCCTCAAAAGTTCAGCACACTTGTAAAAGAGTATGATCAGTCGTTGAGTTTCATGATCTCTATTTCAGGAGAAAAAGGAGAGAACATTTTGTGGCGAGGATTGAAAGATTATGCAGGATATAGAAACAGAATACATCATTTAAATTTCGAATTGGAGCAATTCATTGAACTACGCTCAGGAGATGTAACCATTAATCCAGTGCTTTCTAATGTCGAAAATTTATACGAAGAAACAGATCACTTGAGAATAAATATAGTTTTTACGAGAGAAGAATTGCAAAACCTTTCTTCTGAAAACGAAGTGAGCTTACACCTAGACGATCGGGTTTTTAAAACTGGATTAAATGTATTTCGATTTAAAACAAAAGAGATAGAAAATATTCCAACACCAATATTAGCATCATGAGAATATCTGAATTACGCAATAAAACTTGGTTTAAAAAAGTGTCACTATTTATGGCACTCAGTTTTTTAAATGAAATTATAGCTCCGAATGTAGCTTTGGCCTTAACGAGTGGGCCAGCTCAACCTGAGTTTAGTAGTTTCGAACCTGTTGCCACAACAAACATGGTCAATGTTTTTTCGGGAGATCTAACTTACAATCTTCCGGTATTGAATATCCCAGGTCCAGATGGGGGAGGATATGCCATGTCATTGTCTTACCATAGTGGAGCGTCTCCAGAAGAAGAAGCTTCTTGGGTAGGATATGGATGGACTTTGAATCCTGGAGCGATTAACAGAGGGAAAAGGGGCTTGCCAGATGATTGGAATAATAAAGCCATTAAATATCACAATAAAAATAAAAAGAATCAGACTGTTTCAGTTGGCGGTTCAATTGGCTCTCCAGAACTGTTTAGTTTCGACTTAGGGTTGAATGCAAATGCAAGCATTCGATATAACAATTATGTTGGGTTCGGATATTCAGCTGGTGCAGGCATAACCCTTGGTGGTGGGATTATTAGTTTGGGGTATAACGTTTCGAATGGGGATGGGAGTTTTTCTTTAGGGGTGAACCCTGCTGCTGCTTTAAATAAAAACAAAGACGAGACGAAGAAAACGGCAGATAAACCTAAAACAAAGTCATCAAAAACTGCAACGACAAAAGCGGAAAAGAAAGCTGCCAATAAAAAAAGTCGAGCTAAACAAAGAGAAGCTGAACAAAAGAAAAGAGATAACGGACAAAAAGGGCAGAAGAAATTTTTGGGAAGTGTGTTTGGTCAGGCAAGTAGCTATGGAATGCGAAGTTTAGCGGCTCAAAATTATAATCTAAACAATACAAAATACAATGGATCGTCTTTTACCTTAGGAATTGGGATTTTAGCAACACCAGCATTTTTACCTGCTGGCTTTTCTGCCAATTTAAGTGGAACCTACTCTACGCAAGAAAACATTGCAGAGTCTACATTAGAAGGCTACGGATACATGTATGCTAGCGAAGGTGCTTCTAGAGACAATGCCATGCATGATTATTATGTAGAAAAAGGCTCTACTTTTAATAAACGAGATAAGTTTTTAGGAATACCCTTTAATAATGCAGATAATTTCAATTTAAGTGGAGAAGCATTAGGGGGCTCGTTTAGAGCTTATCAGCATGAGATTGGACATTATCATCCTAACAAGGTAAAGAGTAAAACACAATTTTTTGATCTAGGAGTAGAAATAGAACTCCCTACAAATGTTGGTGGAGGTGGAGATATAGGCTATGGTCAACACAATTTAACCGTGGAGGAATGGTCACCTATAACAAGTTTTTCACAGGAAGGGAATGAAGGGCAAGATGAACCACATTTATTTCGCTTTAAGAACGATTTGGGGGGGCATATTCAATATGATTCAGATGAAAGCCCAGAAAGAGCAAAACTGAGTTATACGAGTACCACTCCAGGAGCTAAATCAGTTTCGGCAAATGTCAATCATATTGGGAAAATTAGAAATGGAGGAGATCGTGTTCAACGATCATCGTACATTGGGTATACCTCTACTTCGGATATGAACAAATTGGAAGGTTCAAAACACTATAGAGCTTACGAGAAAAGCGCAGATGTATATAGTAAGGTGAATCGTGCGGAACTTGCCACGAGTGAGCAGATAGGAGAGTTCTCTGTGGTAAATGAGGCAGGACAACGTTACAATTATGGACTTCCAGTATATTCTCGTCAGGAAAAAAATATATCTATTGATTTAAAAGGCCTTTCTGGAAGCAACATTACGGATAACTATTTAGCCTTTAAAAACTCTACAGGGATAGTACAAGCTAAAGTAGGAGAAGAAAGAGATGCTCCTTATGCTGCAGCTCACTTGCTCACTTCTATTACAGGAACAAATTATGTAGATAGAACGCACAATGGGCCATCCAAAGATGACTTCGGAAGCTGGACTAAATTTTCGTATGCAAGAAAGTATGGAAGCTTTAATAAAGCATCAGGGGGGAGTTGGTTTAAGTGGAGAATGCCGTATAACGGATTGCTTTACAATAGAAATTCTTTATCAAATGGAGATGACGATATGGGGTCTTATACTTCAGGGGAAAAAGAGGTCTATTATCTAGATACTGTTATTACGAAGACACATGTTGCAGTTTTTAGACGCAGCGATCGTAGAGATGGATACGATGCAGCATCAGAAGGATCAGCCTCCAGTTTAGCAACGGCTAAGGGGAGTAAAAAACTAGACCAGTTAGATCGGATAGATCTATATTCTGTGAATGAAGGAAATTACAAACTGATCAAATCAGTACGTTTTGAATATGTTTCTGGTACTTCTGAACTTTCAAAAGGAATTCCTAACGGATTGAATAGCAGTACAGGAAAACTAACCTTAAAAAAAGTTTGGTTTGAATATGAAGGCGTATACAATGCAAGAATTAGCCCTTATATTTTTGATTATGAATACAGCACGGTAAACTATCCTGCACCATATAATGCTGCTTGGGCGAGTACAGGTTCTGCAACAGAAAACATGAATCAATATGGATCTTCGTTAAGTGAGAATCCTAATTATGATCCACTCAGTTTAGATGCATGGGGGAATTACCAATACAGCGGCTCCAACCGTTTTGACAAAATGCGGAACTGGGTCAACCAAAACCCCAACGATGCCAACTTTGATCCAGCAGCTTGGCAACTCAAAGGAATAAAACTCCCATCTGGAGGAGAAATACACATTCAATACGAACAAGATGATTATGCTCATGTACAAGATGAGCTAGCACATGCTATGGTACGGCTTAAGGCCCCTTCTAATGATGGGACAGGCAAGTATTATTTAGATGGGTCTGATATTAGAGTGACTACAGCAGCTGAAAAAAATGAACTCAAGCAATTGATTTTTAAAGAATACGTTCAGCCACAACGGAAAATATATTTTAAATTTTTATATAAATTAATAGGAAACGCAAACCCTCAACTTACAGATTGTAATGCGGATTATGTAACAGGTTATGCCAATGTGAAAAATGTAGGTGTTGATGGAAATGGCGTTTGGGTGACCCTTGGAGGGGGTGGTAAACACGATTTACCCGCTAAAGTATGTCGAGATTTTGTAAAAACACAAAGGGCAGGAAAATTAAGTTTAGTAGGAGATTGTGATCCTTCAGAAGATGGAGTTGGAGGAAACAATGCGACAGAAATAATTGAAAACTTCTTAGGATTTGCCTTAAGTTTCTCTTATCCTGGAATCACTTGTGCAAAGGTAAATTGGGACCTTTCTTACTTAAGAGTACCAGTGGTAAACTCTAAAAAAGGTGGAGGAATTAGAGTGAAACGTCTATTGACGTATGATCCAGGAATCGATGCTGGTTATCCAGCACTCTACGGGTCTGAGTATCGTTATGAAGTTTGGGATCAAAATCGAGGAAAGTACATTAGTAGTGGAGTTGCTACCAACGAACCACCTTCTATCAGAGAAGAAAATGTGTTGATACAGTTTATGGAGCGATTCAAGCAAAGCTTTTTAGATAAAGCAATTGCAGGTAGAGATAAGAAACAAGCTGAAGGACTTATTGGGGAATCTATAATGCCAGGAGCTTCTGTTGGATATTCCAGAGTGGTTACCCAAAACATTCACACAGGTTTGACGAATACTGGATTCTCTGTGCAAGAGTTTTATACGAATAAAGATTACCCTTATACCTATAAAATGACGACGATAGATGATACCCACAAGGATTATCTACCGATTCCTGGAGGTCTTGTCAATATTTTTACCAACAATGTATGGCTTTCTCAAGGTTTTGCTTTTTACCAGAACAACATGCATGGTCAAGCGAGATCAACTACTGGTTATGGTGGGCTATATGACCCTACGGATCCTTACCAAACAAATTCAGTTCAAGTTTCAGCAACAGAACAAATTTATTTTGAACCAGGAGATGATATCCCAGTGATGTATTCTTATGGGAACTATGGTTTTGAGCCATTGGGGCAGGAGATGGATATTAGTTTTGAATCTCGCCATGTAAGAGACAGAAATGATAATGGAGCATTAGAGTTTGATGTAGACGTTTCCTTGTTGATTATACCATTGCCGATGGGGTCTGCATTCCCAAGTTACACCTACACCAATAGTGAGATTTACACACACACTACCTCCAAGTTAATCACCTATCCAGTGGTGTTAAAAGAAACTCGAAACTATCAAGATGGGATCTATCATGTGACCAAAAATAAATATTTCGACCCAGCAACAGGAAAGCCTGTGGTTACAGAAACTTATGATGATTTTAATGGCATAAATATTATGGGTAGCACTCACGATGGGAAGTATACTCAATATGATTTTAAGGCACATACCAAATATGGCCAATTTGCTCAAAAATCACGAAACGAGAAGAAGTTCATTCATAACATGGATGGTGGAGTAGAGCTACGTAGAATTGTGGATAACGGTCAGCATTACCTTTCATTGAATGCAACAACTGCTTCTGCAGATGTATGTGACCTCTTAAGCAATTTCGGAGTTGGAGATTTAGTGATCTTGAATGGAGCTGCGGGAGCTACTGATCCAACGGATGAGATTTATCATGTTGGAGATGTATCTGCAAAAGGCTTACAACTTTGGAAGTTATCGTATGGAAATTATACCGCAACAAACGATGTGGTAGATGTAGAAATTCTACACAGTGGTAAATCGAATCAGCTAATGACAAGTGTTGGAGGGTTTACTACCTACGGTCAACCTGGAACTGCTTATACTCCAGTTGATGCAAGTATTATGGGACCACGAACAGCATTTGCTACATTATTGAATAGTTTGTTGACAGGAGGGATTACTCAAATAACAGCGAGTATGATGCCAAATGATCCAACGACAACTTCAGGAAAACTAGAGATTGTTTACAATGGTATAAACTGCGGGCCATTACCTTACGATCATGTAATAAGAATTGAAGGAAATGAGGTAAGGGTTTACAAAATAATAAAAGGGGAGGACGGTTGTGGCGACACCACAATAGTTGGAACACCTAGCAGTCCTCATGGAATGGTGACTGCCTTGAATAATTACTTTACAACTTATTCAGCATATAATTTAGGAGCACCAAGTCAGCATGCTAAATTTCAATGTAGAGATGCCGACCCTGTATATGTTACTTCATTGTATCATGTTCCAAATGTGGATCCTGCAGTTGCTACTATGAGAAATCTGCAGACGGCTGACTTAGCTCAGGTATTCTCAAATGTAAATGGAGGAACTTTTCCTATCAATGCATTTATTGAAGATGATGGATTTGCTTTAGGAAGAACAGAAGCTGGTTATAAAGATGTTACCTTCCCTCCATCGACTTATATAAATCAAAGGGTAATATTAAGGTACCTTCCTCAGAACAAATATTTTGGTTTGACAACATTTTGTGAAAAAGGTATCCCAAAATATAGTGAAGGCTGTCAAGATTCAATGCCTTCGCCAGATTTACAATTCACCTATCACATGCATCAAAATTGGGATTTAGCTGCTGGTAGAGGAGTGAACTATACAAATTTCTTCCAAACTCCTGATGGTTATTTAGGGGTATCATTTGAAGCGGGAAGTTGCGTAACAGACCTTAGGTTTTATCGATGTACTGGTGGGCAAGATGGATATGATTCATTGGTATGTAATTATGGCCTATTCATGTCTGGAGGTTTAGGTTCTTTCAGCGTAGACCCTCAAACAGCATCGCTTGTTTATTATGCTGAAGATAATGCATGTTTTCCGCAATCAGTTGAATGTATCAATTTCTGTGGTGAAGCCTATCCAAAAACAACCATTACAAGAGTGGTTGCTTCTAGTGCAAATTGTTTTGCAGATAGATGGGACTATGACAATACATTATATGCAGCACTTCCATCTGCCTCGAATGACTATAATGACATAGAAACCGGTAGAAGGAATAAGTGGCGTTCGTCAAATACCTATGCATATCGAGAGCTCACTTCCAAAGGGAAAAATTATGAATCAGGACTCTATGGCATGGAGTTGTTTAACTACGAATTGGAAAGAGCGAACAATTCTAATTTATGGTTAAATGCTACTTCAGTAACCGCTTATTCTCCAAATGGAAATGCTGTTGAAGAAGAAAATCTTTTAGGAATCAAGAGCGCAGCTAAGTTTGGGTACGATCATACCTTACCTTATGCGATTGCTCAGAATAGCGACTATGCTTCGATGTTTTTTGAAAGTTTTGAAAACAGGTATTCCTCAGGAGGATCTAATTATTTTGAAGACGGTTTCTTAGACGATGCAAACGTTGGTACAAGAACAAGCTATACGTCACATTCAGGAAAGTACGCCTACGAGTTAGAGCGTGATTATGAAGGATTAAACGTCATGCGTGTTCAAGAATTCTCAGATGCGAAGGATCAAGGGATTTTAGCCAAGGTATGGCTAAAAACAGATTTGATTGACCCGACAATTATCGAAACAGGAGAATTGTTAAAACTTGAACAGAGAGACCCTTCATCAACTACCGTTACTTCGTCAGTTGCATTTACAAAAGTGGCGCAAGCAGGAGAATGGATTTTATACGAAGCTAAAATGCCAGCAACATCTGTTGTTGTGAACGACGACTTGTACCTCCTTTATGGCTTTACAGCCTATGGAACAGAGCAAGTTTGGTTGGATGATATTCGAGTACAGCCTCTAAGCTCTAGTATGACGGCCTATGTCTATGATGATGCAACACAGCGACTAGTCTCTTCTTTTGACGATCAGCACTTTGGGTTACTCTATCAATATAACCATGAAGGAAAATTGGTAAGAAAGCTTATGGAGACAGAACGTGGAGTAAAAACAATTCAAGAAACGCAATACAATACACAAGTAAAG
>JAESST010000260.1 GCA_016763995.1 Flavobacteriales bacterium
GCTAATCTGAGGTGGCTTTACCAAGGTAGTAATTGAAAAAGGGTCCTCAAAATAATCAAGAAAAATTGCCCCCCTACTATCACTGATAATAATTGGCGTTACAAAATCTCCATTATTGTTAAATAAAAGTACTGCGTCATCTTTTGTAGGGGTAACTCTTGGCCCTGTTCTAGTCACATAAAATGAATTATCACTTAACACTGAAAGGTCGTTAAACACTACTTCTGCATCTGAAGAAATAGCAGATGATTTATAATAAAATGGATGGGTAATCGTATCTGTTACCTGGGCAAATTGTAAACCATAACCTAAAGAAGTAGCAAGCTTCAATCTATAAATACAACTTCTTTGAATGATTGGATCATTTTCATCATCTATCGTTCCAATTACCAATAAATCTAAGCCTCTATCTTGAGCAATAGATTTTGCTCCCTGTACTCTACGACGGCCTAATTCTCTTCCAGATTCATCTATTACAATTACTTCAGAAGTCCCTTTATCTACAATATAAATCAATTCATCAAAGCCTGCAATAATATCACTAGGCGATACAAATTGATTCAAAATTGGTTGAACAGGCACATAGGCTACTTCTCTAAAGCTTTGTTGTGGAACTTCAATAAAATCTAGGTCTGTTTCATCTCCGAGATATTTCTCGCAAGAAGAAAAAGAAACAACCCCGATCGCCAAAAGGCTCCATAATCTAAATTTATTGCCCATTACTTCTATCCATTTTATTAATTCTGAATGCTACTCCTACTGTATGTAATACTCCTAAAAACTCTGTTGGGTTTGCTGCGTAATTTAAGAAAACAGGATGTCCTCCAACTCTGTGACGTAATCCAAATCCAAAAGTAGGATAAGGTTGACTGTTCACATTCAACTTATAGCCTGCTCGTAAATACAACAATTTCAAATATTCATACTCTAACCCTATTCTATAGTTCTCTGCATTATCGGTTGGGTGATTTAATTGTACTGAAACCAATAAGGATTGTTTCTCTTGTTTCCATGGAATAACTGAAGCTCCTAAACTAAATACTGTTGGTACTGAATAATTATCAGATTCAACTGTAATACTTCGATTGAAATCTGATGGAAGGTCATCTCCATCAATAGATGAACTGCCTCCAAAATTTTGAATCATTACCGCAAAGTTTAAGTCTTTGTAATCTGTTTTATACAAAAAGCTAACATCAGCAGCAACAGTAGAGTTTGTATAACTGTCTATCTGCTCATAAATGTATTTCACTGTAATTCCTGCCGAAAACATATCACTTAATTGCTGAGCGTAAGTTACTCCAGCGGCTAAATTTGTAACGTAAAACTTTTCTCCTGTTCCTTCTGGTTGAAACTCTGTACGAACATCCATTGCTCCTGAATTAAGCATATTCAAACTAACCCCAATGGTTGAAAGATTTCCTTTTCTGGGAATTAATGCTGAAACAAAAGACTGTTGCACTCCTGCTCCTAAACTATAATTTGAAAGAGAGGCATTAAATGTCTCTAAATCTGCAGCACCTGCAGGATTGCTAAACGCCGCATAAGAATCAGGATCTATGGCAACGCTTGCTCCACTCATTGCAGTGGACCGCGGATTCATGTCATTTTTCAAAAAGGATAAAGTTGATAATCCCGCTCTTTGTCCTCCAAAATTTGGAATCAATTGCGCTTTTACCTCTGTGATAAAAAATACCCCAAAAAGAATTACTAAACTAAATATGTGTCTCATCTTTCTCATCTTAAAACTTAAAGGATACACCATATAATACTTGACGTGGAGCTAAATACCTGGAAGGGTCATCCGGCGGAGTTCCACTTTCGGCAGGTCCAACAAACCTTGGGTCTCTCCATTCATTTGGAACATCATCTCCATTTTCGTAGGCCTTTCCAGTTATTGGATTAATGATTTGAGAGTTTTTAAGGTTTAATAAATTTCTAACCTCTAGACTCACTGTAATTCCACTTTTCCTTGCTTTTGTAAACCAGTAATTTTTAGAAATCTTCAAATCAGATTGAAACCAAGGCCTTGATTTTTTCTCTAAATACCGATCGTCTAACTGAACAAATAGTGGTCTTCCAATTGCGTTTACTCCATCTTGTTCATAAGGAGTATATCTAAAGCCTGATACAAAATTAAAGGACATAAATACTCTCAATCCTGAGATTGATTTCCCTCTAATTTTAAAGGTCGAATCTGAATTGAATATAAAACCTACTGTGATGTCCCAAGGTCTATCAAAAGCAAGGTATTGTTCAGAAGATAGATCTACTGCTCCATTTTGTTCAATTTGTAGACCCGATTCTCTAGCTGAGTTTGATTTTCCTCTTGCAACCTGATAAGTAAGGTTTAAGAAAGAACGAAAATACTTTGCATATCGAATGGATACTCCACCTTCTAAACCAAAAATACGGGCATAATCCTGATTGATGTACATTCTTTTGGTAACAGGTCTTCCTGTTTGATCGTTCACAATAACTCTTCGCTGTACAATATAATCGAATCGGTTGTTATTAAATGCTGCTAAGGTTAAGCCAATATCCTTTGTGATTTGTGTTTTATACCCTACTTCATAAGAAATGTTCACTTCTGGGTTGATATCTGGGTTTCCCAAATTTGAAAGGAAAGACCTGTCTTGAAACTCAGGATCTAATCCTGCATATATAAATCTTGGGTGCGGCAACCTCATCGAATGTCCGTAATTGAAATACAATACGTTGTTTTCTGTAACTGGAAATGAGACGTTAATTTTAGGAAGTAATCGTGCCTTCATTCTGTATCCGAACATTCCGAATGTTTTGTCTTCGTAGTCTTTTCTAACCTGATCTATTACAGGAGAACTTGGATCAGCTACTGCATCATCAGCAAACTTTCCTGGAGCCCAATAATTTAATCTAGCACCTATAGTGGCAATAATTCCTCTGTATCGAATTTCATCACTCACAAATAAACCTCCGTTAAATGGATTTACTTTCCAGATATCATTTGAAGACCCTACACTAGTGGAAGGAGAAACAGTAGAATCGTTGATTTGAATTGGAGCTCCAATCCAAGGGCTTGATACATCTACCCATTGATATTCCGTGCTTTTGTGCTCAACTCCAAAAGAAAGCTTGTTCTTTTGCGATTTCGAATATCGAGTAAACTTGGCTTTCAATGTATATTCTCTTGCATAATGGTCGTGCCATACAGGAGTAATTCCTCCGTTGTTTACTAAGCCTGGTCCAGGCAATACAAATAAGATATCATCTCCGGGATTGAAGATCGTAATCGGGTCCGTAACTATAGAACGTTCATTGTATATCTGATCAATCGTCTCTTCTCTAAAAGGCCTTGCATTTGCATCAGCTCTTAGGTTGGTAAATAATCTACCTGCTGAAACGTTAAACAACCATTGGTCGTTTAATATTTTCTTAAAGTTTAATGCGGTTAAGTTTGAATGATGGGTATACGTTGTTGCATTATCCAAATTCAAACTCCTTTTAAACTGGTAACCCGGTCTTAAAATCGCATCAAATCCTACAATTTGAAGTGTTCGTGTATTCTGGTTAATACTTAAACTGTGCTGATTCGTTAACGTTAGTTTCGTTCCTTTCGGAAACTGGTAAGATAACTTAACTGTGTTGGTAAAGTTATTATCTTGTCGTGGGGCCCAGTAAGCATTGTTATCAGGAAAAAGCGAACTTCTCAGTTGATCTGCTTCTTCACCAAAATAAGTATCTGTTACTCGAGCAGTAAAGTTGGTGAAGAAAGTTAATTTCTTATTTGTTTTTGGAACTGGCCCTCCTGCTGATAGTTCAACAATATCCGTATTCCAAGCTGATCCTTGATTAGTATTATACCCTAAATTATCTCTTTGCCAACTTCCGGCATAGGCCATTTTATCTCCACCTTCACGTATCGTAGTATTAATTAATCCTGAAGAGCCATCTCCAAATTCTGCTCCAACACCACCTGTAACAATATCTATAGAGCCAACCGAACTAGAAGATACATTAACACCAAATCCTGTTCCAGCTAATGGATCTTGAGCAGAAATTCCATCTACAATATATTGTGTTTCGTAAACCCTCGCTCCCCTAATTTGCAATCCGTCAGGTGTTTTATTCACTCCTGACTGCATGGCTGCCAATTCTTGAACATCCCTAACATTCATCTCTGCAATTTCTTTTTGAGAAATGGTAATTTCCGATTTTGCAGATTCTAAATTGACAATACTTTTTTGCCCAACAATCTCTACTTCATTGATCGATGTTGCACTAGTGCTTAATTTTACATTTAAGCTTATTGTCTCTCCTTCTTTAACTGTAATACCATTGTAAATTTTATCAGCATATCCGATATAGGTATATTTTATAGAATAATCTCCTGCTTTAATTCCCTTCAATTCGTAATTCCCAACAAAATCTGCACTAGCAGCTTTATAGGTTCCAACAATAACAACAGTAGCTCCGATGAGTGTTTCTCCAGTTTCAGCATCTGAAATTGATCCTTTAATGCTGCCACCCTCTTGTGCGAAAAGAGCAGTTGAAAAGAGTGATCCAATTATAAAATATAGAATTTTTTTCATTTAGTTGAATTCTACGTTTAAAATATGATTGAAAAGTGCATTCAATTTACTTGGGTTCCCATTTAATTCAAACAATTGAACATTAAAGAAAACTTGATTCAACTTACCGTTTACCCTTCTGCCTGACGCTACTGTTTTTGTATCGGGCCATTCAATTAAATTAGACCCATCCGATAATTGTCCTGAATATAAAACCTCAGTATCTGTGCTATCAATATTAAAGGCACCTACCCCAGAAAGAGCAAAAAACTGAGTAGTTAAATCTGGGAAATTAGTAGTATCTCTAACCCAAAGAGAGTCTGGAAGGCTTTTATCTTCAATTACACTTGTTACTAAAGCAGAATCTCCTCTTGCTGATCCCCAAAGCCTTGCTGATCCATAGTTTTTAGTTGACACTGAACTAATCGGTAAGACTCCAGTAAATGCATCAATATTAGTATTGTGATTAAATGAAGTTGAGATAAAATATTTCCCTCCTTGATTCGCGAATTCTAGTAATGACGCTGCTGCAAATTCTAGAATAAAGCTTTTTTTATTTGTATAAGAATTGTCAAAAAGAGATTCGTCACTATACAAGAATAATTTTGAGAATTGACGAAGCTGAAGTTTGAATGTAATGTTCCAGATTTTGGGTTGATTTATCCCATTATTTAAGGCTAAATCGATGAAATCGTAATTTATACTAATTCCATTTTGTAAAATATCTTTGTAATCGTTATTGGCAGCTGGAACTCCTCCAACTACAAGAAAATCGCTTGTTTTTCCTTTCATAAAAAAGGAAGTAGAAGTATCAACTCTACTCTCTGAACCTGCTTGATCTATTGCTTTTATAAACAAACGATTAGAATCGTTCATTGCTAAACCTTTAATAAGTTGGCTCTGAGGATTATTCTCTGTTCCATAATAAATAAAAGCATCAATAGAATCTGTTGCTGTTGCATCTACAGGAACTATTGATATAATTTTTTTTGTACGATTTAAAGGATACCAATCTTTCCCATTGATACTCAATAAAACTTCTGTGATGGTTGAATTCCCATCAATATCTGTTGCATTCCACTCAGTAGTTACAACAAGATGGCTTGTATCTGGAATAGTCAAATCCTCACTAAATAAAGCAACTGGAGCTGTGTTTCTAATCGGAATAATCAATTCGTCAGGAGTCAGGTCAGCTAGTCCCTCATTATCAATCGAACGAACAAAAAGTTGAATATCTGCTGTATCTGAACCAGCTGAAATACTAAACTTAAAAGTAGAATCTTGAGTTTGTGTCCAATCCCAATTCTGTCCATCTGTAGAAAGTTCAAAGCCTTTCACATAGCCATCTGGATCAACTCCATACCATGCTAAACGCACCGTGCTATTTAATCGATCATCACCCGATAGGTTTATTTCCTCAATTGAAAAAAAAGTATCAGGAGATTGGTTGAAATTTTTTTCGTCATCATCTCTGCAAGCCATAAAAGCAAACAACCAAAAAAGCAATAAAAAAAATATGGAATTCCTCATGCGCTATAAAAAGTTTTCTCTCCCTGAAGATAAATCCTCAGGGAGAGAAAATCTTAATAATTTATTTTAAAATCAATTTAGAAGAGTGAATTAGTTCATCACTATTCGTGATTCTAATGATATACATTCCTTTGTCTAAACCTGATAAATTGATGCTGTTCAATGCTATTGAGCTTCTAGTATCAAGTACTATTCTTCCTGTAATGTCTAACACTTGAATCGCAACTTGATTGAATCGATAGTCTTCATCAATCTGAACCATTACCCTGTCTTCAGCTGGGTTAGGGTATACTAATGTAGGAACATTAGCATCGAATATTGTCTCAACTGAAACTACAATGTTTGAAAAGTCTGCATTGTTTCTTGGTGTCAATTTGTAATACCCAAATGCATAATAAAGAATTCCTTCTAATGCATCCATTGAAAAACCAGTTGTCATTTGAATTGGAGTTACATTTAATCCTGCACCGTATTGAGCTGTATCTGAAATATAAGATACCTCTAGTGAACCTTGTGCTTGACCTGCTACTTGTCTTCCTGCTAATACTCTGGCAGCAGTTGTTGGTTGGAACCCTGATCCTACAGAGTATTCACCAAAACCTAAGTTAGGGTTAGCTACCCAAACTTGAGCTCCCATAATTGGATTTTCATAACGTAACAACATTCCTTCATACTTCTCAATATCAATTGCTCCAGATCCAAATAAGTTAGGGTCAGAAGGATCAAGAACTACAGGAGTAATTGTTCCTGTATTGCCTGTTGCTGTAACATTTATAGCAATTAATCTTGTAAATCCAAAAGCCTCATCAACAACACCTTCTACAGTTACCTCATCTCCTCTATTCAAAGAAAATACTGAAACGGGGCCACCGTCAACATAAACTCCTGAGAATTCGTTAGCTGTAGGATCTTGAATGTACAAGAATCCTAGATCTCCTGGTTGAAAAGAAGAAGTTACAATTCCTGTTACAGTAACCGTATCACCAACCAATGGAGAAGCTCCATTGCTTAAATCTGGAGTAAATTGAATATCCATAATAGTCGCACCATTTGAACGTACTGTATAAAAGTCAGTTCTTAAAGTAGCTCCAGTTGGAGTATTTGGGCTAGTAGTTACATTCATACTATCATCAACTGCTACAATAAAATAACGAACAATAGAATCCAAAGCAAATGCAGGGATAGTCGCAGTATAAATGCTTCCTGAAGTATTTGTCATCAATAAAGACGTAAATAAATTTGCAGGAGCAGATTGATCAGCTGTATAGAATAGGGTAGCTGATGTTACGGTACCATCGTTATCAATAATGTCAGCAGTTACATTTACTGTTTGTGATGCATTTGGCACCAAAGGAGTTCTTTTAACACTAGAAATGTTTGCTGGAGAAGCAGCTTTGTCGAAATCTGTAGAGTCAAGAGGGTTAATTTCATAACCACCAGCAAAACTACTAGCATTTGGATAACAAGGACCATTCTCATCTTGCACAACAATCCCTCTAATGAAGTTGAATACTGTTCCGATAGATGGTGCAACAAAATTACCAGCAGCTAATGGAGAGTTAGGGTTTGTAGTTGATACACCTGATACTTTCATTCCAAGATATCTGTCTGCAATTAATATTTGATTTCCTGCTGCATCTTCAACAGTAATTTCAGTCCGGTTTCCACCACTAAAGACAGAAACTCCTGTTACCGTAACATTTTGGATTTCAACATAAGCTCCTTCCCACTGCTCTCCAGTAGCTAATTTATTAACTCTCATGTTGTCCTGCAAATCTGAAACAGGAACTACAACTGACGCTGGGGGTGTTCCAACACCAACAATACTAACAGAAGTGGAACTAAGTGGTTGCAATTGAATTCCACCTGCAAATTCACTTACGATACAAGTCATTTCAATAATATCTCCTGCCAAAGCATTTTCAATACCATTATTTGGATTACTTGTTCCTGCATTAACTCCCATTACTGTAATTGAGCTAAATGCCCCTTGAGCACCACCATTTGCAGTATCTGCAATAGCAATAAATGGGCGGCTTCCACCTGTAACACTGCTAGAAGAAACCTCGCTTAAATTCCCATCAGTAATTACAATACCTCTTGTTATTACTGTATCACCTAAATATGCAGAAGAATCATTACAACTTTGCAAATCTGCTTGACTTACAAAACTAATCTGATTAATATCCACATAGGTATATTGAGCAAAGGCTACGCCTGCTACAAATAATCCTACGAAAGAGAGTAAAAGTTTTTTCATAATTTTTAATTTTAATTGATTTTAATTGAAAAGATTAACTATTTAATTATTGTAAATTTTCCTTTTTTAATTTCTCCAGAATCTAAATCTTCAACTGCAAAAATGTAAATTCCTCTACTAATAATTTGTGTGAAAGATGAAAGCAAATCCCATGCATGTTCACCTCCTGAAAATATATTTTTCTCTTGATTTTCCGCTCCAAAAGTTTCAAACCATCTGATATCTCCTCCTTTATAATTTTCATCATGGCGAATCTCGTCAATTAAATCTCCTGCAGGTGTAAATATCCTAATCATACAGCGCTTTGGTAGATTTGAAAATATTAGCTTTCTGCTTTGCTCTTGGAAATTACTTCTACCTTCCCAAGAAGAGCCTAAATAATAAGGATTAGGATATGCGTATACGTCTTCATTAATTTCTCCACTAAGCTCTTCTTTACCAGGGAAAACTCTAAAGTTATTCGCCAATAGAGATGACTCTAAGGATTCTAGATTTTGAACTTCATCGCCCGTATCAAAGGCTGATAATGCAACAGCATATTGCCACCCGTTTAAAACATTATTAATAGTGTGACCGTAAGTATAGAGATTAGTGTCTTTTAAAGTAAATCGATCAATTCCCAATGTTAAAGCAGAATCAAAGCCAACAACCGAGCCATTATTCATAATAATAATTGGGTTCTGTAATTGAATTGGGGCCAATCCTACTTCATTTGCGATACCGTTCCCTTTTACATCATATTCAGCAATTGGGATTAAATCTCTTGTTAGGTTAGGAACTCCTGTAACATCGAAACCCAATTTTGTCAAGTAAATTCGGTAACCTTCAAAATCCTTAGTCTTTGAAATAGGA
>JAESST010000261.1 GCA_016763995.1 Flavobacteriales bacterium
ATATGAGGCATAATAGCTTGGGTAAGTAAGCACATCATTGCAAAGCCCTAAGAACACCCAAGGGCTATTATGTAGATTCTGCGGGCTTAGATGGAAGGATATTTACCTTACCAAGGGAGAGCTCTGTAGGCACGAGTTGGCAGATCAGAGCAGTCAGCCGAGGTCATAGTACCTATTGTCACGAGCTGTGCAAAGCACAGAAGTCTCACAATAGGGAAGGACTGAACGTTAACTTTTCAGAAATTGAATTGGGAGCATATTTTATGTTTAAAGACAGTTGTCTAGTAAAAATGTAGCCTTTTATGAAAGTATGAAATAGGGATGATTGGTGTAAAGAGCAATTGTTTTGATAGTTAACGAACCGCCGTATACGAGACCCGTACGTACGGTGGTGTGAGAGGCGCACTCCGGCTATTTTAGTCGGAGCCGTCTACTCGATTAGCATACGTTTTAATTTAACGATACATTTAATTTTGAGATAAGGGGAGCAATATTGTTTTTGTATTCTAAATATTCTTTAGAATTAACACCCCAAACCCCAATATCATTTTCATTTGTATGAGAAATTGAATTCTGATTCCGTCTTTCAAAAAAGTTTGAGATTAAAAGAATTTCAGCACCACTAAAGTGTTCATCTGACATTTTCAACCTAATATCAGATGCTTTTTTTGATTCTCCAGAAAAATATACTCTTTCAAACAAAGATTGAAACTCATTTAATAAATGGTTAAAACAGACATTGTGATTATTTAAAAGTTCATTTAATCTTCTCAGTTTTATTTGTTGAGTTATAGAAATCGAATCATCCAAATTTAGAAATGAGGCATTATAAACTGGACTGAAATCAGATAATGGATGATTAGAGTCTATAGAATTAATAATTAAATTGAGGTATTCTAAATCGTATTGATCTTTCTCTTTAATCTTTATCAGGATAGGATTTATTACTCTCTTATAATTGTCAAACTCTGTTATTAAATATGCCTTAGATTCGTTTTTAGCTTCTGATATTAAAAATGTTATTTGATGAAAGAATTTATCTAAGATTGTCAGTTTTTGAGTAATACTTTCATTTCCTTCCAAGTGTGATTTAATAAACTCAAATAAACTATCCCTTCCTTCTTTTGATGTTGTCATTAAATGAAAGAACACTTTAGGTTTAATAAGTATAAAGTCTATTGCTTGTATATCTTTAAAGATGCCAGAATCACTAATTTTACTAATTGCTTCATCACTTTTTGAGTATGATAAACAAGCCTTTAAAATAAGTATGTAATTCAAATAAGCAGATTCTTTAGTGTCAATGCTTAATTGAGGCAATTGAGATGACTGATCTTTTAGTTTTTGAATTATTGAGATACATTCATCAAAGATTTCAGGAATTTGTTTGTCCTTAATTTCTATGCTTAGAATAGAATCTTTGTACAAATCTTCAAGGTCAAATTCCAAATCGAATGGACTATCAAGACTACTAGCATTTAAAAACGCTAGTTGGCTATCTTCATCCGAAATACAAAATCTATCACATTTTGAGCTACTAACAGAGAGATTTAACTCATTAATTAGATACTCTGAAAAGTCATTTTCGATATTATATATTTTTTGCCTAACATTTTCTAATGGAGTTGTAGCTTCTTCTTCGAAAATCAAGTAGAAATCATCAACATATCTAATATAACTACAAGAATCATCTTTAAGATATTTGTCTGCAACATATTGGTCAAAACTTGAAAAATAAATCGAGCTTAAAAAGCTTGAAATCAAATTTTGGTTAGAAACAGGTAAGCCTAAATTATTATGCTGAAAAAAACGAAGGAGATTAACAATTGATTCTTGTGTTAACTCATTATAGTTCAACCTTTGTTTTAATGTTGGAGTGCATACTTTTTCGATTAAATCGAAAAGAATTTTATGGTCAATAGTATAGAAAAAGGACTTTATGTCTAATGAAATTGCGTATTTCACTTTACCATCAACTGGTTTTGTAAGACTCTCTTTTAAGCCAATAAACTCTTTATAATCTTGGTAATAAAATATTTTTGAGTTCTGAGGTTTTTCAAAATTTAACTGCCCTCCATAAAATACGTCTATATTTTTCGATTTATAATTTTCTCGGTCTAGACCAATCTTTTTATCAAGTAATTCTCTTATATACATTCCTAGTGCATAATATGTGATTATTGAGGAAAGTGATAAGAAGTGAAATTCTCTTGTTTTGTATGCTCTTTGAACACCAAAGTATTTCTTTGAAAAAAATTTGTTTTCAAAATAGTAAAGAGAATCTCTTTTAATATAATCGTTATAAAAATCGGTAATATTTATGGAGTCAATTTCGGATTGTCTATAAAGAGTGAAATCTAGGTTGTTATATAATGGACTTGTTTGTGATAACTGTTCTTTTAAAAGAATAATTGCTTTCTCAAAATGATATTCTTTTAAAAAGTGTCCTAAATTAAATTCTCTTGCCATATTTTTTAATGTATGCTAACATCCGAATAAGATGAAAGGTACGTTTATTTCTTTTATGTGAGTCCATTGTTTTGACACGTTAACGCTCTAAACTGGAAGGCTAAATGATGTATAAACAGGAGTGTGTGCTTGTTGGTTCTGGGCTGTAATACTTCGATTCTAACGAATTTTCCAAAAAGAACTTTACAGTAAATTTGAAATAGCAACTCGCCTATAAAGCCTTATTCGAAGTGATTTTTAGATGAATTATTGGCTTGTGCAAGGCTTAGCATTGTTGTAGCTTGTTTTTATCTTTCTATCGGTTCAAATTTGAACTGCTTTTTTCCAGTTCCAATTCCAAATAGAATTTTCAAGTAATCAAAGCTCTTAAGGTCAAATGGAATCTTTTCATTTAAATCCCATTCATTACCTAAGTTCAATCCTTTTCGAAGTTTTGCTCGATATTTTCTTTGACCCACATATTGCACCTCTTCTCTCCATCCCATTTTCAAAGGAATATTTAGCCACTCATTTTCAAGCCTCTCAATGAATTTATTTGTCATAAAAAGTGATGTCGCAGTTATTCTGGATTTAGATTTGAATTCAGGGTCCGTTGTAAAATGAGAAAGCCAAATATTATTTACCGACTCATCAGCTCCTCCAAAATGAATGTCATACAATGTCTCGTCATCATCAGGTCGCATGAAATGAAAAGAAATTTTCACCTTATTCTCAGGATTTGAAGATCGGATCACATACTCAATGTCGTCTTTATCAATTTCGATTTTGAACAATTTGGTGTCACCAAACCTGTCTAATATCCATTTTCTCCAATTTCCGTTTTCGTTTTCGTTTTCCATTTCAATTAGCTTCAACGCCTGTCTATTCCCAATATTGGAGAGCGTTTATTTTGCCGTTAATACATCCGTAAAATAGGAGTTCAAAAACCCTTTCCCGTTAAATGTTACTTCTACAGCATTAATTGCTTGTTGTTTTGCTATGTTGTAAGATTCCGTTGTTCCGTTCGTACTACCTTGATAAGCAATGTTGAATATTGCATTATCTGGTTCTAATTCATGTGCAGATTTTAAAAGATCGCTCCCTCGTTGTTCCCACTCTTCGTAATCTCCGAAAAAGTATGGAAATAGGTTAATTGTGTAACCAGTCAGAAATTGAAATTCTGCATTCTCCCCAAACTGTTCAAAGCCAAGTTCTGCAAGTTCTTTTAATTTTATAGCAAGCTGGTGCTTTTGAATATGTTCAGAAAGGTCTAGTGGGAAATGTTCGACGTTTATATACCACAAATAGAAATAGTAATACTTCCAACTATCAAAATCCATCATGTCAAGCTTTTCAAATTCATGAAAAGCTTCCTCATATTTTTGAGCTTCTTCAAGTTCTAATATTTGGAAAACTCTACTGTCCATTGTTCAGTTTGTTATTTAACTCCGCTTCTGATATTTTTCCAAGTCTAAACAACATCATTGAATAATAAGGCTCCAAACTTTCGCCAACACTAGGCTCTCCTAGCTTGTCAAGTAGCTTTCCAAAATTGGGATTATCTTGAAAATTTAGTATTCTTTTTATCGCTGCAAAGCGAACGTTTATATCTGAATCAAATAATGATGAATAGTAAATTAAATAAAAGGAATTCTGGTCTCCTTTATCTCCTAAAAGCATAACATCTCCCATTCGTTCTTTATCTGTTCTGCTTATGAACTTTCGAATAGATTCCTTACCACTCTCAGACAAGTTTAGTCCAACTTGATCAAAGTCGATTATAGGGGTTTCCTTTTTCTTTCCAAATATTTTATCAAGTATTCCCATTCAGTATTATATCGCTTAAATGTCTAGGCTATACTGCGTTTTAATGCAAAATAGGTATTGTTGTACTTTTGTTTTATTTGTCATCTATTTCGAAAATGGATTGAAAATTTTCTTCAATTGAGGAGATTTCTTCATCGGAGAAATCATCAAATTCCTTTTGTCTTTTATTCTTTGATAATTTACCATTATTCTGATCTAGAAACTTAATTAGTAAATCCACATTAGTGTCGGGCAAGGACAAATAAGTATTAATATATTGCGTCATTCGATCATATTTTTCTAAATAATTCAATTCATCTGGTATTATTTTTTCAATAGTCTCCTCTACGCATTCATACAAAAACTCTACCTGTTCGGTAAGGTCATAGTAGCGATATAAATCAATGGTATCACTTATAATTTTAACATTATGATCTGCTGTCGGCTCCCATTCAATTAGGTCTATTCTTTGAGAAGAGTATGAGTCCAATGTTGACTGGTATTCATCAATTCTATTTAGTATGGCCGCTGATACAGGGAAAATCATCCCCCTTTTTGTATATTCCATTCGAGTTAATATATGGTGAATCATATAGCGGTGTATACGACCGTTACCATCTGAAAAAGGGTGAATAAATACGAATCCAA
>JAESST010000262.1 GCA_016763995.1 Flavobacteriales bacterium
CGAGCAGCAGCAGCAGCAGCAGCAGCAGCAGCAGCAGCAGCAGCAGCAGCAGCAGGCAAGCGTGCCGCCGATGCCGTCGATGCCACCGAGTGCGGAGTGGGACGGCCTCGTCGTCGCGTCGACATCAACGTCGGCGTCGTGGATGCCGCCAGCGTCGTGGACACCGACGCGGCTGCCCGACGCCGGACCTACCCCACAGGAGTCACGTACAACGACGGCCATCGCAGCAACAGCGGACACAACGTGCAGCGAAGGCGCGGCGCCGTCCCCGCCTTCGCCGCCGGAACAAGGCGCAGTGTCAAGCGGGCCGCCCCAGCAGCCGAGCACATCTTCATCGCCGGCTGCGGCGGACGGCCGGCGGACGCAAAGGCAGGCGCGCCGCGACACGGCAGCGGATCGTCGTTCAACGCCGCAAACCACGCCGTCGCTGAAGCCGTCGCTGAAGCCGTCGCTGAAGCCGTCTCTGTGCGAGCGCGTCAACGACTGCTGCAAGCACAAGACGCACTCGATCGTGCCGCGGGACGCGGTGAAACCCTTGCAGCGCAGCGTCAGTGCGGCCATCCGCGGGGTGCTGGCGACGGAACTGCAGCACGACGCGTTGCTGAACGCGACGCGGAATCTCCTGGACCTTCCGGCCGACCGCCTCCGCCTCGAGACTACGATGGCGTCACGAAAGCGCCTGAAGGTTCTGATGGCGGGCCTGGCAGCGAGGGACCCCCTGCCGGAGTCGGCGTTCGCCGTCGACGCGGCGCGCGCACAGAAGCAGAAGGAACGCCGACAGGAGGACTCCATCGTGCGCAACGCGCTCATCAAGGCGAGGATGGGCTTCAACGGCGAGGCGGCGAAGGTGCTCCTCCAGACGCGCAGCGAGAGCAAGCAGACGCCAAAGGAGAAGCGCGACAACATCGCGCGCCTCCACCCGCAAGGCCTGCCGCTTCCTCCGGGGGCCGAAGGCGAGCACACGCACGTCATCATCACGAAGGAGGGCCTGGTGCGCGCGATCAACAAGATGGCGAAGGCGAAGGCCGGCGGGCAGTCTGGCTGGACGGAGGATCTCCTCAAACAGGTCACGCTGGACGAGGAGTGCGCCGAGGGCCTGACCCGCCTGGCGTCAGCGTTTACCAACGGCGAACTCGGCGAGGAGGCGGCACGCCTGTGGCTTCGGTGCCGCGCCATCGCGCTCCCGAAACCCGACGGCACCACGCGCCCGATCGCGATCGGTGAGGCCAACACGAAGGTGGCGGCTGCTGTGGTGCTCCAGATGGCGCTTGAGGCGATCCGCGACGCGATGTCGGATGACGACGGCACTCTGCTGCAGTTCGGGCTGGAGAAGGGCGGTACGGAGAAGATCATCCACATGACGCGCGCCGACCTGCTGCAACTCCGAGCGGCAGAGGCGGAGCGCGTCAAGGCAGGAGGCGCGCCGAACCCGGTCGTGGTCGCGACAATCGACGCGTCGAACGCGTTCAACACGATCTACCGGCTGGCGATCGCGGCGGCACTCAAGGCGAACAACAACCTCGCTCCACTCCGCTCGGCATTCCGCGCTCTCTACGGTACGGCCTCGGAGCTGATCTACGAGGACAGCGAGGGCACGTGGCGCTTCTACTCCTCGTCGGGGGTCCGGCAAGGCGATCCGCTCTCGCCCGCGTTCTTCTCCATCGGCACCATCGCGGTGCTGAAGCGACTCCACCGCCGCCACCCGGGGGTGCGTATACGCGCCTACCTCGACGATGTCACCATCATCGGCGGCTCAACGGAAGTCGGCGCCGCAGTGCGGGACCTCGAGGAGGAGATGGCCGCCATCGGCTTAAAGACGAACGGGTCGAAGTCGTTCATCTACGGCAACGACGCGCTGGCCGACGAGCTGGGCTTCACGTCGTCCGCGAAGCACGGCTACATCCGCGTGCTCGGCGCAGCGGTGGCGGCCGCGACGGCGGAGGGCGACGTCGCCATGGCGGAGTTCGTGACCGGCACTCTTCAGAAGTACGAGGAGTTCTTCAAGCGGCTGCCGGACCTGCCGCCGGAGTACGCCCACTCAATCCTCCGCGAGTGCGGCCCGGCTCGGTGGGTCTACGTCGCGCGGACGCACCACCACACGGCGATCGCTGACTTGCACAAGCGCTTCGACGACATGGTGCTCAATGAGTTGCGGCGCGAGATGGACTACACCGCCGCGCTCCCGCTGCCTTCCGTGGCGGCGCTGCAGCTGCCGGTGAAGAAGGGCGGGCTCGGCCTTACGATGTTCCAGCACAGCGCCGCCGTGATGTACGACGCGTCCTTGAAGGAGTCGGGTGCTGTGGTGGTCGCGAAAGCCCCACGCCCGCAGAAGGACGCGATGACGCAGTACCACGACGTGCTCGAGGAGCAGCTCACGTCGGGTAATCTCGCGACGATCGACGAAACGGCGAACGGGTGGCGCGATCACCTGCGCGCGCGCAAGCGTGAAGGTGCGCAGGCGTGGATCTTCGGCAAGACACCGTTCAAGAAGGCGGGCGCATTCGGCGCGTACCTGACCTCGCGCATCCGCGCGCCAATCCATCACGGACAGCTTCTACTCGGCAGCGATGCCCCATTCCAATGTCCGGGATGCTCCATGGCCACGGTGTGCAAGAACGCGATCGCCCACGCGCTCGGGTGCGTGACGTGGCAGGGCCAGACGACGATCACATCGCGGCACCACGCGATCTGCAACGCGCTGCGCGACGAGGCGACCATCGCAGGCTTCAACGTCCAGCGCGAAGTCGCCATTGGCGCATCGCCGCAGTCGAAGACGAACGACACGTCCGTCCCGCGGTTCATGGACCTTGTGATCACAGGCGGGTCGCTGATGAAGCCGCTGTACGTGGACGTCACGGTCGTTCGTGACGGCGTCGGCCTCGAGAAGCCGGGCGTCGACCCCGCCACCGCGGTGAAGGCGGTGAAGGCCGGCAAGTACAACGCCCTCGCGGAGGCGAACGGCGCGAACTTCGCCACGGCGGCCTTCTACACTGGCGGCGGCATGTGCGACGACTCTCGCAAGCTCATGGCGCGCTTCGCCAACGAGCAGGGCGTCGAGACGAAGAAGGAGGTGTTCGCTCGCGTCGGCCGCGTTGCCGCGACGGAGAACGGCATGCTGATCCTGAAGGCGATTCAGCAGACGCGCCCCGGCAACAACAGCAACGGCATGCTGTAAGTGCCGACACCGACCAACACCAACACACACACACACACAACACTCCAACACACATCAACTAACACAACAAAACCTCCCACAAAGTTTAACACACGATGGCCCCGCAGGTCCACTTTTGGTTCACACCAGTGACGACCGGCTTCGGCCCCATTACGGCACCCATCGTGTTGGGTAGTCCACCTCTTTGAAATTTAAATGAACAATCACCGTGGGGAATCGCTTGGCTCGCCCCAAGGCGGTGTGGCAGCGCCGCGGTGGGGAGAGAGTCGGCTCGATTCCGGATGGGGGGGATTCCCGGGCGCGGGGTTGGCAGCGCGGAAGTGGTCGAGATCCAGTGTGCGTGCGTTCACGCCCCACTTCTTTTTTGGGTTACGTTGACTATCTTGGTCATTCGTAAGGAGCTTTCCAGGACCCTTGGGGCGATGGAAACTGAGGACATTCATTCATTTGAGTGGCCTTCTCGCGGCGTCGTTTCTCAAGAACGAAGCCTGGGACGATCAGGGGCAAAATCTCCATGTGCCCTTCTTTGTCGAACGAGCCAAGGCCCCCCTTTTCCCCACGGGGATTGTTTGTTTGTCATCATCGACCTCGCCTTCGCAGGGTTGTTCCTTCTCCTCGGCGTCGACGTCGTACGGTGCGTCATGTGCATCAAGAAGTTCTGCGCGCGATCGCAGAACTTCACTGACACGTTCAGAA
>JAESST010000263.1 GCA_016763995.1 Flavobacteriales bacterium
AATGTGGATAGGAGCCCAGCACGTAGTCTAAACAAGTTGTAAAAATGAGAAAACAGCCGAGGAAAGGAACCTTGAAGAAAGTCCGACGAATATTACTGGGGATGCTTTCTTTTCTAC
The DNA here is from genome assembly GCA_016763995.1 of Flavobacteriales bacterium. Classification (GTDB taxonomy): domain Bacteria; phylum Bacteroidota; class Bacteroidia; order Flavobacteriales_E; family Vicingaceae; genus NORP294. The sequence continues at coordinate 118 of JAESST010000263.1, forward strand.
TCTAGGCGCGCAAATTTGGGGAGAATAACTGCTAGAGCTTCTCAACAGCTTATGGGACGCAGCACGTCGACACCCAATACCAAGGTTACACGAGTTCCTACAATTGAAAAAAAGCCCCGCTATTGCGGGGCTTTCGGATAACTACTTTTCAACACTGAAGTGTGCCTCTAAGCTTAGTACTGATACTCCAGCTCAACGCCAATTACTCGACCTTTTTTGATCGGCGTAAAACTGGACAGCCCACCCGGTAAGGTGATCGTAGAATTTCTTTGTAGCTGATCGAGCAAGTTCTTACCAAACAAACTCGCTTTCCACTTGCCATCCTGCGTGGTGAAAGATACTCCGGCAGCCAGTTCGTCATGGGAACTCAGATTTTCGACATTAGAGTCACTAACAAAGGCGGATGAGCGATGGCTATAGCTAAGTCGGGTGGATATGAGACCGGCGCTAACGGGAATGTCATAGCTGCCGCCTACACTCCCCGACCAGGGTGCCAGGCGCGGTAACTGGAGACTTTTGTCCTTACCATCGATGACCTTATCGCCGTTGAGGTCAGCGGTGATTTCTTTATACTCGCCATCCACATAGCCAACATTCATGTATAACAACAAATTATCAGTGACCAGCCAGTTAATATCCATTTCGATGCCCGTAATATCGGCATCAGCCGTATTGCCGATCTGCTGGACAATATCGCCACCTTGACTGAAGATTTCTTCGCGGATAATGTCACTGATCTGATTAAGGAAGGTCGCCACATTCAATCTTACCCGACCATCATTCCACTCAGACTTCATGCCCAGCTCCCAGGAGTCCTGACTCTCTTCATCCCAGGGCCCAGGGTTCTGATTGACCGCAGTATTTCTGATGTTGTAACCACCGCTTCTAAAGCCTTTAGAATAGCTGAAATAAACGTGGGAACTGTCGTTATAGTAATATTGAAAGGCGATCCTTGGTGTCCAGTTAGTCCAGTCATCGTCGTCAACGAAATCATAACCACACTTGATCGATGGTTCCGACACACAACCGCCCAGACTGACGCCCAGGCCGGGAAGGTCACCAGCGGTTTCAAGTTTTGCGATGGCCGTGCCGACTTCTTTTTCCTCAAAGGTATAGCGCAAACCTAGCGACATGGTCAGCTTGTCATACAATTGATAATCACCATTGACAAAGAAACCCCAGGTCTTATGGTCCAGGTCACCCCCATAAGTGAAGCGGTCCTGGTCGTAGGCATTGTAGACACTTGGATAGGCTAATGGATTATCAGTCGCTCCTGAACTTGCTCCAGTCACGACCGCAATCTGTGTTGCGAGTGGAAACGTTGCAAACGCATCCGGCGTGGGAACAAGCACCCGAAAATCAAGTGTCCGTGACGCTGCCATACTAATATTTTGCGAAAAGTAATAGCTACCCACAGTCAACGCAAGTTTGTCGTCCAGAAAACTCCCGGCATAACGCAATTCATTGCTGAACTGATTCTGCTCGACTTTGCCACTGGCATGAAACTCATAGCCAAATGTATTGGTACCATCCAGATCAGAATCGGAATCTTCATCGACCTCCCGGTAGGTGGTAATATTGGTGAGTGTGCCGTTACCTAAAGCGATGTCGTAGTTGGTCTCTGAAATAATATGCATCCAGCGGGCGTTGTTGAATTGGCCGACGTCTTCATCCGAGTCGGTGTGCGTGCGGATTTTAAAATCCCCCTCAGGGTTAGTCCTACTGTAGGCAACCGCTTGGCCGCCTCGATCTTCTCCTCGTTCAAAGATTAGAGTGGTTTCCAGATCTTCGGTAACCGTCCAGGTGACTGCCGGGCGGATAATATAGGTTTCAGCCTCACCAAAGTGATCGTTACCCGCAGTGGCGTCTTCAAAATAACCCGCATCATCACGGCCATATACCGACAATTTTCCAGCCAAGACGTCAGGAATAAGAGAACCCGTTGTCGAAACAGAATACACCTGATCATTATCATCGGTAACGCTGGCTTTGGCGCGAAAACTAAAATCATGGCTAGGTCGGCGGGTACGCAAAACCACCGCACCTCCGGTCACATTACGACCAAACAATAAACCCTGGGGCCCACGCAGAACCTCCAACGACTCTATGTCAGAGGTGTCATGAAGCGCACCGTGACTCATACCCAGGTACATGCCGTCAATAAAAACGCCTACTGTAGGGTCTACCCCCGGTATAGAGCTATTAATTCCTAAACCGCGTATAGAAAGATTTGCCGTGCCTCGCGTTGTTCCTACGGGATCTAGCGCCACGTTAGGCATGGCAAAAGATAGTTCGTCTACGCTACGCACCTGAAGCGCTTCCAGCTGTTCGCCGCTATAAGCGGTCATCGCTATCGGCACATCCTGCACCTCCTCGCCTTTGGACTTTTTGCGAGAAGTGGTAACGATCTCCTCCATTAACAATGCAGCGGAGCCCTTTAATTTTGGCTTAGTGGTCAGCTCTTCACTGCTGACAGCACCGATTGATGCGGGTACTTGATCTTCACTCCAGGCGGTTTGCCCGCAACTAAAACCGGATACAAATATTGCACCAGCGAGCAATGAGAATGGTTTCATTGTTTTTATCGACATCATAGGAAAATTCCATTGTTAGACTAATTTATCTTTTGTTTCTTTTTGTGATTATCGTTAACGTCATGAAATTGTTATTTTGGCCGACTTTTAATTGCTTATAGGAATGTCAACCAGTTGCTATATTGCGCAAACAAGATGCTAAAAGCAAATATAATAGTTTGATCTTTTGACAAACTTTAATGGCCCAAATTTTTTAGATGAACAATTCAGACCACGGTGGATTCATTCCGAGGCCCCCAATCAGGTGACATACACTTCAAAGTCATCGAAAAACCGCAGTAACGCTCGCAATTGTAGATGCACCGAAGGTAAGCGAGACTAAAATACTTTACGAGACAAACTAGACACCCATAAAAAAACCCCGCTAAAGCGGGGTTTTTTTATTTAAGGCTACAACTAAGAAATAGACTTTAGTACTGATACTCCAGCTCAACGCCAATTACCCGACCTTTCTTGATGGGGGCAAAAGACGTCAAACCAGGAACAACCGTGAACTGGGTGACACGATAGACCTGATCCAGTAGATTCTTACCAAATATACTGGCTTTCCATTTACCGTCATTGGTAGTAAACGACAGACCTGCCGTCAGCTCATCATGAGAGGGGAGATCATCAACATTGGAATCACTGAAAAAGCCAGCAGTTCGATGACTATAGCCAATGCGGCTTGATACGATACCGGACTCAAGGGGGATATCGTAGTTGGCACCAACACTGCCGGTCCATCGTGACAATCGTGGCAAGACTAATTTTTTGTCATCACCATCTACTACACCGCTTCTATCCAGATCACCAATTACTTCTTTATATTCGCC
>JAESST010000264.1 GCA_016763995.1 Flavobacteriales bacterium
AATACTTCTTCAGATTTAACTACAACATCAAATGCTTTTACCATTAGCTCCAATAATCCTAATGCATCTGCCAATCAATGGCTTGATTGTAATGATTTCGGTGCTATTTTGAATGAAACAAATGCGAGTTTCACATCAACTCAAAATGAGAGTTATGCTATTCAATTAACTGAAAATTCATGCTTGACACATTAGCTTGTGTTGCAATAACAATAGTCAGTAGAAGTGAGTTATGAACTAAAAAGATCGTATTGCTGTTTCCAATCTCTTTTACAGAAACCTTTAATTTAAGGTTTTTAACTTCTATTAAAATTGTTGATTTACTGATTAAAACCCGCATAGAAAACAACTAAGAGCCGAGACATTAATTTACTACAAATGAAAATCACAGTAAATCAGCCCTCAGGAATATATTTCTTGTTTCTACAAACACCGCAGTATCAAAAAGTAATTAAGCTTTTAACAGTAAAGTAATTCACAACTTATTCAATTTTTATTTAGGGGCTCTATACCAAATATTCCTTCCCTTCTACTGCAACATCCGTTTCCTTAAAAATAGGTCTTGCTTCTTGTAAAAAGCCATCTTTGTGCTTGTATCGGTTAGAGAAATGACCTAACAACAATTTCTTGACTTCACTTTTTTTAGCAATGTTTGCTGCATCCGCTGCTGTGGGATGAAATGTCTTAATTGCTCGTTTCCTTTCACTTTCTATAAAAGTAGCTTCGTGATACAAAAGGTCGACATCTTTTAGCAAAGGAATCAACTTCTCATAATAGGCAGTGTCTGAACAAAAGGCATACTTCGTTGGCTTCGGAGGATCGTTCGTTAATAAGCGATTAGGAATTACTTCCCCTTCAGGTCTCTCAAAATCTTTCCCCTCTGTAATGGACTTTCTTGCGTAAGTAGGAATCTTATATTCTGCTAATGCCGATATTTTAATTTTACGCAAGCCTTCTTTTTCTTCAAACAAAAAACCGTAACAGGGTATCCTGTGTTTTAAAGGAAGAGACTTTACTGTTAATTTCGAGTCTTCTAATAATATTTCTCCAGATTGCTCAATGGTATGGAAGTGCATTTCAAAAGAAAGGTAACTTCCGGCATTTCTAAATTGAATTTTAACAATTTCATCTAGTCCTTTGGGAGCATAAATGTTCAATTCATTTTTACGCCCCAAGAGGTGCATAGTCGATAATAGACCAACCAAACCAAAAAAATGATCTCCATGTAAATGGGAGATAAAAATATGGTTGATGTTCTGAATTTTTACTTTATTCTTTCGAAGTTGAATTTGAGTGCCTTCACCGCAATCCACTAAATAAAGTTGATTCCCACATTCAATGACCTGAGAAGTTTGATTAGTCGAAATAGTGGGAAGGGCAGATCCACTGCCCAAGATAAGGACCTTTAGGGCCATTAATTAAGATTCTCTTCAGTCTCTGATAGACCTTTTTCAAGCTCATCCATAAAGAGATAATCAACCGCTTCTGCCAATGTAGGTGTAATGTTTAATATGCTTGACAATTGAGAAATGTCGATCAACTTAGCTACCGCCGGATTTAACTCACAAACCACTAGACAGCCGTTGTTCTCTTTACAAATTCTATTAGCAACTAAAATAACGCTTAAGCCAGATGAGTCGCAGTACAAACACTTCGACATGTCGAAAATCATGTTCTTAACACTTGCATCCTTCAAAACAACTAGCTCCGTTTTTAATTCAGGCGCAATCCTAGCTGTGAACTTGTCTTCTAAAATAGCAATTTCTGTGTATTTTTCTTGCTTTTCAATGCTGTATGCAGTTGTACTCATGCGACAAATATATAAAAATTAGCTCGTTTTATGATTAGATGATGCCAATAAATATAAGACTGCCATCCGAATAGCCACCCCGTTTTCTACTTGATTGAGAATAATTGAATGTTGAGAGTCGGCTACCTCTGAAGAAATCTCTACTCCTCTATTAATTGGTCCCGGATGTAGTATCAGCGGAATATTTTTCAGTCGATTTAATCGATCCATGGTTAAACCATATAGCTTATGATACTCTCTTAGAGAGGGAAAGAACTTAACGTCTGTTTTTTCATCCCCTCCTTGCCGTTCTAATTGGATCCGCAACATCATGGCAACATCGCACCATTCTAATGCTTCATCTAACTTATAAGAAACTTCTACGCCAAGTGATTTAATGTGTTTCGGAAGTAAAGTTGGGGGTCCACAAACCATCACTTTTGCTCCCAGTTTTTGGAGACAAAAAATGTTGGATAAAGCCACACGGGAGTGAAGGATATCACCAACAATAACTACTTTCTTTCCTGCTAAGTCCGAAAGTTGTTCTCGCATACTAAAAGCATCCAGCAAGGCTTGAGTAGGATGTTCATGTGCTCCATCTCCTGCATTCACAATTGTAGCATCAATATGTTTGCTTAGAAAAATATGTGCTCCTGGATTTGGGTGACGTATAACAACCATATCTACTTTCATAGCCAAAATGTTATTGACCGTATCTATCAGCGTTTCTCCCTTAGTTACCGAAGAAGCGGCAGCAGAAAAATTGATAATATCAGCAGAAAGTCTTTTCTCTGCTAATTCGAAAGAGAGTTTTGTTCGCGTTGAATTCTCAAAAAATAGGTTCGCTATGGTAATGTCTCTCAAAGAAGGTACTTTCTTTATCGGACGATTAATAACCTCTTTAAAATTATCGGCGGTAGAAAAAATCAACTCTATGTCAGCTTTCGTTAGCTGTTTAATTCCTAGCAAGTGTTGAGTTGATAGTTTTTCCATTTACTTCTTATTTTCTATTAGAATAATTTCATTGACACCATCAGTCTCTTCCCATTTCGCCTCTACCCTTTCACTTGACACGGAATCTATCGTTGTTCCAACATAGTTAGGCTCAATTGGCAAATGCCTACTGTACCTTCTATCTACAAGCACTAGTAATTCAACTAAATCAGGTCTTCCATATGCCAACATTGCATCTAAACCCGCTCGAATGGTTCTACCTGTATATAGCACATCATCAATCAAAATCACTTTTTTGTCTTCAATAATGAAATCGATTTGTGTTTTATTGGCGATGATTGGCGTTTCTCTTCTTCGAAAGTCATCTCTAAAAAAGGTAGTATCTAAACTACCCAAAGGAATATTCTCGTTGCCTGTTATTTTTTGCAAGGCTGTATGAATGCGCTTCGCCATGAGAATTCCTCTTGGTTGCAATCCTATAATTACAGATTCTGAAAAGTCGTTATGAGTTTCAATCAACTGATAACAAAGTCGTTTAATCGTCAACTCAAGTTGAGTATGGTCTAGAATTATCCTTTTGCTCTTCATTAAGTTCGCAAATATAATTGAATCCTAAAGATTTTTCTACTCTGAAGAGGAATGGTCTGCAACAATTTTCCATTCTCCCTCAATCTTTTTCCAAAGAAGAGAAAAATATCCTTTTAATACGTCGTCTTTTCTATCTAATTGCCATTTCCCAACTACAAAAGCATCTTTATAGGAAAGGATATTAATTTTTACAAAATCAAAAGTCAATTGCCCCATCTTTTCAGGACTAGGATATGACTTTAAATAATTCATTAACGTTTTTTGATATCCATAAGTTGGTCCTTTACTTCCAACAAATAAGAGAGAATCAGAATTCCAATAGCCCTTCATATACGCGGGAATATTTCCCATATTCCAATTGCTCTCCTGAAACTTCATTACTAATTTAATTTGCTCTTCTGCCAATACTTTAGTTGACTGAGCAGAGGCAAAACAGCAAATTAATACTAATAATAGTGTGATAATTGCTTTATTCATTGCTTTGAAGCTTTACAGGATGGAGCTCGTTGTAAGCTTTCAATAATAGAACAGTTTGCTTCGATTTATTGATTTTATTTTTAGTGATATACTTCACCAAAGAAGGTTCATTTTCTATATATGGTTTTAGGTGACGATAGTTTAGCTTCATTAATTTACCTGTTTTCGTATCTAAAAACATTTGAAGGCTCACCGGCTCTTGTGATACGGTTGCACCATACATTAAGTCACCCTGAACAACCGTTTTGTAGTCAATTACAGCAAAGTGCATTAAACTACCCATGTTTAAGCTTTTCCAGAACCGAGCTTCATAGCTAATGTATAGCTTACTGCCCAAAAAACAACCCCAAACTTTATCCGCATCCACTTCTATCCACTTATTAATTGAATCTTTTGTAAATAGAGACTCTTCTCTAATCTCTATCTCAGTTGTAATAGAAGGTGCATCTTTTTTAAACTCTTCAAATGTAAAATATATTCCCTGCTTTAGTTCTATAGCAGGAGAATAGTCACTTTCATCGTCCCAACCTTCTTGAGCATAAGAAGAGATGACGACCGAAAGCAAGAAGATCAAGAGAAGAAGCGAATGTTTTTTTTGTACGGTCATGTGTATATAATCAAAAGTATTAAAGAAAATACCGATGACGACTCCTCTATGAGATTTTATATATCATTCAATCCCTTCATCGACAATTGAATTCGTTTGCGTTGTAGATCAAGCTCAGTAACCTTTACCCGAACAGCTAATCCTAAGCTAACAATCTCATTGGGATCGCTTACAAATTTATCGGCCAACTGAGAAATATGGACCAGTCCATCTTGCTTTACTCCTATGTCAACAAAGGCTCCAAAATTGGTAATGTTGCTCACCAAGCCTGGCAACTCCATACCTACTCTCAAGTCTTCTACTTTTCTAACTGTAGAATCAAATTCAAATATTTTGCGTTTCTCTCTAGGGTCTCTTCCTGGTTTTAATAAGTCTGATTTAATATCTGAAAGCGCTAACTCTCCTACTTCACTAGATACATAAGTTTTGAAATTAATAGCTCCTACTTTCTCACGTTCCGCAGATAGATTTGCAGGGTCTATTTTACTTTGTTTTAGGATTTGCTTTAGCAGTTTGTAACGCTCTGGGTGAATGCCTGTATTATCCAATGGATCGTCACCTCCTATAATTCTTAAGAAACCTGCTGATTGTTGAAAGGCAATTGCTCCCATTCCTTTTACTTTTTTCAACTCTTTCCGATTGCTAAAAATTCCATTCGATTTTCTATATTCTACAATGTTCTCAGCAAGTTTGGGGCCTAAACCTGATACATATTGAAGCAAATGTTTACTAGATGTGTTTAAGTTCACACCTACTTTATTCACCGAACTTTCTACTACTCGACCTAAAGACTCTTGTAGCAGTTTTTGATCTACATCGTGTTGGTATTGTCCTACACCTATTGATTTTGCATCAATTTTAACCAATTCGGCTAAGGGATCTATCAAACGTCGTCCAATAGAAACAGAACCTCTTACCGTAACATCATAATCAGGAAACTCTTCTCTCGCTACTTTCGAAGCAGAATAAATAGAAGCTCCATTTTCGTTCACCATATAAGAGAAAACCTTTCGATCAAAGATCAAGTTTTGAATAAACTGATCAGTTTCCCTTCCCGCTGTTCCATTTCCAATAGCTATGGCTTCAATTTTATAAGCGTCGGTTAAAGAGCTGATTTTTTTAATTGAACCTATTGAATCTTTTTGTGGTGCATGAGGGT
>JAESST010000265.1 GCA_016763995.1 Flavobacteriales bacterium
ACATGCCTGTATGGTATCTTTATAGATATAGGCATAACTTTCAGCTCCTTTAAAAGCAGATTGAGCCGAAATAGTGAATCTAAATTTTTGTTGAGCATTATGTATTTTCTCATATTGCTTTTCGATTCTTGGTATTAATCTTTCTTTTAATATTTTAATGGCCACATCAGGTTTAGAGGTGTTTAATTCTATTAACACCAATATGTCTACGTCTAGTTTTGCAACTTGATACGCTATTAATTCTACTACCGTAGTTCCCTTACTGCGTTTCTCTCCAAAATTCTGGATGTTCCAGTTCATTATTTTTGTCATAGTACATTGTATAATTGGTACCTAACAAAAGTCAATGCACTACTAAGGTCTCACAAGAGGAGAATCCCCCTATTCGATATAGGAAAGTTCCTAGTATTGCTTCATCGAAGCTAAGTGTCTTAAAAAAAGCCACTATATTTAGCGATAAATTAATAAACTAACTACTTATGAAAGCAACATTTGGAAATAGACCGGATCCGAGTTCTCCTGATAATATTGACCTAGTAACTGCCAAGAAAATGGTTTATGCTTACCACAGTCATTCAAAAAAATTAACGGTAGAGGATAACACTGGAGAAGATCAAACCTTACGAGCCTTAGTGATTGATAAGAAGAGTATGGATGAATTAAGAGATTTAGACGCGGATGAATACATGATTTTATTTGCAGTACGTAAAAACGATGTAGATGAACCTGAAGGAAAACAGAAATTCACGACCATTCTAGCTGCTGTTAAGGATGGTAAAATTATGTCACAAGATCTAAAGAATCGTTTTAAACCCTGTCCCTCAGACTGTAATAATTACGAAGTCGTATTTGATGAAATCCTAAAATAGATCGTTGAGCTAGTTCGCAATACATTCCCATGGAATTTTTAATTTACTTGCTCTTATTACTCATTGATAGCACACTAGGTATCTATTATTATCGTAGACTGACTAAAGCTTTTCAATGCTTAACACAATTAATTGTGATCACCTTCTTGTTTGAATTGATCAGTGAATCTTTAATTCAAACGAGTATAATAACAAGTAACTTTCCATTCTACCATGTTCTTTTGCCTATACAGTTACTGTATAGTGCTTTGATATACTTTCATGTTTTAAAAGAAATCAATCAGAATGGGAAGTTGCTTCTCCCTTTTACTTTATTGCTAGTGGTGATCTCTATTTTGATTAGTATTTTTTATCAGAATAGTTCCAGCTTCCCTACTTATGGCTCTCTTATTCTTAGTTTATTTATCATTGGAAATGCCTTATTTCTATATTTTAAATTGATGAAATTCCCAACTGAAGTTCCCATTCTAAAACAGGGTTTCTTTTGGTTTAACAGTGGAAATTTCTTTTTTTACGCAGTTACATTTTTTGTTTTTGGCTATTTTGAATATGCTCAGGGACCGAAGCAAATTACTCCTGCGTGGATATCGATACTTATTAAAGTTTCCAGTTACATCCTTTACAGTTGTTTGGGACTAAGTCTTTATTTTGTTGCTTTAAACAAAACCAATGGAAGAAATTAGTGGAGCCAACATCACCTTAGTAACAGGCACAGTTCTGGTGTTCTTACTTAGCGTGTTTATTATTGTATTTGTTATTCAGTATGGCAAAACACAGTTAAAATTTAAGTTGGAACGACAGCAGTTTCAGCAAGATTTATTGCAAACAGATATAGAAATTCAGCAACAAACCTTGAGCAATGTTTCTCAAGAATTACATGATAACATCGGACAGATTGCCGCCTTAGTGAAGATGAATTTATATCAGTTAAAAGAATCCATCGCTCCAGAGAACCAACAGCGATTAGAAGAGTCGACAAAACTGGTGCAACAACTTATTAGCGATGTAAAAAACATTTCTTCTTCTCTAAGCAATCATCAACTTTTAGAATCGGGTTTGGCAGTAGCCATAAAAAATGATTGCAAGCGAATTCAAAACTTAGGTTTGCTGAATCTAAAAGTTGTGCTTAGCGAAGGTTTGGCTCAAATTGATGTCAACAGCAGTATTTTTTTATATCGAATGTATCAGGAAATAACCAACAACCTCCTGACTCATTCACAAGCAACCGAAGGAATAGTGGAGCTTAATGGGAAGAATAAGCGACTAAGCCTAAAAATTAAAGACAATGGAATTGGCTTCTCTCCAACTGAGCCGGCAAAAGGTAACGGGTTAGAAAACCTGAAAAAGAGATGCGCTACTATTGGTGCTGATCTAAAAATAACTACCGCAAAAAATAAAGGAACTGAAATATTAATTGAACTAGATTATCCTGTAAATGAGTAAAGGAGAAACGATAAGAATTGCAGTAGTAGATGATCATCAACTATTTCGTGATGGGCTTATTAGCCTAATAGAAAAATTAAATCTGAACTTTAAGGTAATTTCTGCATCTCAAAATGGCAAATTGTTCTTAGAGAAAATTGAAGCAGGCTTGGAGCTTGATCTTGTTTTGTTGGATTTAAACATGCCAGTAATGGATGGTTTTACCACGGTTCAAAAGTTACAAGAGAATCATCCCGATGTCAAATGTTTGGTGTTAACCATGAAAGACGACGACATTACTTTGATCAAACTTTTGAAAGCGGGTGCTAGAGGTTTTCTAAACAAAGATGCTGAACCGGAAACATTAGAAGAGGCCATTTTAAGCATTCACGAAAAAGGCTTCTATTACTCCGAACTAGTGACTAATAAATTGGTGGGGGCGCTAAGAAGCCCCAACACTTATGCAACAGCAAAAAGCAAGCTCAACGGGCAGGAATTACAGTTTCTTCAACTTGCCTGTTCAGAATATACCTACAAAGAGATTGCTAACATCATGTGTTTAAGTGTAAAAACCATAGATGGTTATCGTGCTAAGCTATTTGAAAAACTAAACATAAAATCAAGAGTTGGTTTGGTGCTTTTTGCCATTCAGAATAAAATTGTTGCTTTAGAATAAACAATCTCATATCAATTAATAAACACGCCCTTAATTCATCTTGGCATCAAAATTAAAGCAGCCATTCAAGTGGTATTTGACTTATCAAGGAATATTGATTTCCATCAAAAATTGCTTTCTAAAACAAGAGAAAAAGCCTAGAATAGTTTCAATATAACTTGCTGCAATTGTGGTTCAGAATCAACAGGAGTTAATCCATTAAGTTAATCCTCATGCACTATTCATAAAAACACCGCCGGCACAATGACTAGAAATTGAGGCAAGTGAAACAAGCGACACAATTTCTTTTTTATTTATTATTAACAACTTACAACTATATGGCACCCTTAATTGTTCGTATCTTTAAAGAACTTAGACTCCAACTAAGAAGAATTGATTACTAATTAAACTACTACGTCATGAAATTTAAAGAAGATATTAAAAGAATTTTAAAGAACCGAAAAGCATCCATTCGGCTCATACGTTCTCAGTTAAAAAAGCCCTTCTATCTTAAGAAAGATAATCGCTATCAAATAAATTACTTGAAAGAAGAGGAACACATACAAAACATTTTAGATCTGCTAGATTAGTTAGCTTCATCTATATCAATTCACCATCACTACTTTAACTCTCTCTTTTTACACATTATAAATTAAGCGAATAGCTGTTTAGTGCAATAAACCTGTATTCGATGTAATGATTGTTACAACAAACTAAAAATAAAACCCTCATTTCGATACTTCATTTTGTACCCTGAGTGGTTCAATTTGGAGCCCTTCGATACCCTTTTTGGACATTGAG
>JAESST010000266.1 GCA_016763995.1 Flavobacteriales bacterium
AATTGAATTTGTGTTTCATCTTTTAGTTGAAAGTCGCTTGCAATATTTTTAAAAGCGGGCAATAACATATTAATGGTCACAGATACCAATGCCATTAATAAAGCTATTAATGTTATAAATTCAATAAAACTTATTTCTTTGACTTTCATTCGGCAAAAGTCAGTATAGATTAAATCTAAGTTCTTAATCTGAATTAAGAACTCACTTTTTGGCCATTTTTTTTCTGACCTTACTTAAGTGTTCAGGACTAAGGTTAAGGTATGAAGCAATAATATATTGAGGAACCAAATTCTCAATATGACCATAGCTACTTCTAAAGCCCAGATAACGTTCTTCTGCTGAACTGTTGATCTGGTTAATTGTTCTATTGTGTAATCTAGTGTATGTCTGCTCTAGCTTTAAACGTATAAAGCTTTCCATAGGAGGAACTTCTTTAAAAAGATTTTCCAACTCATTTCTGTGTATTTGCAATATCCTTGTTGGCTCCAATACTTCTATGGAGTTTTTACTTGGAGTTCTAGTAATGTAGCTATAAAGGTCATTTATCCACATATTTTCAATTCCTATCTGGAGCGTTATTTCCTTTGCTTGCTGATCTATTGTAAAGACTCTAATTAGTCCTTCTTGAATAAACTGGATATGATTAGATGTTTTATTGAAGGAAGGAATAAGTTCTGAGCTTTTGAAGGTTTTGGGATGAAATTGAGCAATTATTTTCTCTAAATCAGCATCACTAATCTCAACGGTCTTCTTTATTTCTTGTATGAGTTTTTGCACCTAAATTTATTTCGAAATCAATCTATTATCACAAACAGTTAAGTTGATCTTCTTACTCTTTATCTAACAATAAGAGCTCTCTCATCTTCAAATCTTTCACCCCATTTTTTGTCCAGTAATCTGACTTTATGGTTTTTAGTTTGGTCGCTTTAGTTGTGAGTTGTTGTGCCTGTTCTCCCCATCCACTAACATAGCTTTCTTCCCAACTTTCAATGCTAAAAGGAAAGGCGTTTCTATAGGTAATAATCAATTCGCGACCCAAGTCTTCGTAAACTATTTTATACGAATTCAACTCATCGGTCATTTTTGTTTTAGTGAGCTCTACTTGATATGCTTTAAGTTCTTTATGCATTAGTCTAATGTAGAAAGAAGAAGGAATCATTTCTGCTTTTCCTTCAGGAAGCAGCTCCGGATTGATTCTTATTTTAGTCCATATTTCATCTTCTAACCATTGTACATCTACTTGTTTTTGTTGATCTCCTTCACTTTCAAAATAAGAGAAAGAAGAAACTTCATACTTTCCTTTTTTCTTGTTCATCTGCATATAGCTATGTCCACACCACTCCTGAGAACTAGTCGTTGTTTTTAGTGCATGCTTATTAAAATAATCCAGAGGAGTAAAACTTGAAGTCATCATGGAATAAGGATAAATTCCTGTGATAAACTTCTTGGTAAAATTTAATTTTAATACAGATACATCTCTCTCTGTAGGATGGTCAGCCTTTACTTGTTTTACTATAGAAAAAGGTTCTGTAACAAAAACCAATACCGCATTTCCTGTATGAATTTCTCCATAACGTGCCTGTTCCAGTTGGTAGCTTGTAATCTCAGCTTCATTGTTGTACCAATAGGCTTTAAACTCCTTTGTCAATTTTATAGGAGTTTTATCTCTTTTTATTTGAGACGTGTCATTCGAGCAACTCAATAAGAATAAACCGACTAAGATAAGCGTCAGGGTATTTTTTACATTCATGATTTATGCCTTTAAAATAGAGAGCTTTCAAGCAATAAAAGCTTAAAAAGGCTGTCCTAAAGTTCCTTTTCGGACAGCCTTTTTCATTCCTCTAATTTAAGACTTCTGATTTATCAAAAGAGTTAAACTCTATCTTACTAATTTCAAAATGATGCGCATATTTCTTTTCGGAACTCGGTCCATTAATCTGAAATTTTTGGGAGTATGGAAGATTGATTCCATTTACTTTTCTGTAGTCACTTAGAATTGCAGTCCCATACATAAAGGAAGGCGACATCATTGGCACTTTTCGATAGGTAAATGAGACCAAATCGATTAATCCTGTCGACCGGTTAAACCAAAGCACATACTGATCATAATCTTTACTAACCTTTAAATCATTTCCCCAAGTGGCCAATACCAAGTCATATTGCTGCCCTTCTCTTTCTTGCTGTCCCGCATAGCTAACATTCGTAAGCTCGTTTAATCGATATGGAAACTCCATCCACCATTGATAATTGGCTAGCATAAAAGACATCTTTCCTTCGTCTATCCCTTCCCTTTCTTTTCCTGATTCTTCATAATAAACAGAAGAGAGGGCTCCTTTTGTTCCCCAAACATCTCCTTTATTTTTATCGCTCATAAGCTCCACTTTTGTATTATACTGATTCACATCCGGAACAAATTTCATCTGGAAACTTGGTCTACTATCCGGCCAAGGATTGCCCATGTTTCCCATCATACCTTTCCAATGTTCATGAGCTGTAACTTGATAGGTATTTACTGAAGAAAACTTGTTATATCCGTTGCTTTCCACATATGCATTTAGGATCCTCTTGCCTTTCAGCTGCTCCGCTCTTTCCGCTGTTTCTTTTTTGTGTAAAGAGGTTCCGCTTTTTAAATCTGATATTTTGCAAGAACTTAGTGCCATAATCGCAATTAAGGCTGTTATTAGTGTTGTTTTCATCTGTCTATTTATTAATTTCTTGGTATATTTCTATTCATTGCTCTGTTGACTAAAAAGCCAAACATGTTGGTATTGATCCAACGAGGTGTTGCAAACTTTCCCATAACATCCATCACATTGTTTATAGCTCCTGGTATTATGGCTTGCTTTTTCCCCAATGCCTCTATTGCTGTTTTTACTACTGGAGCAACTTGCATCTCTACAATTGGCATTTTCCCAAAATCCATATCTGTCATTCCTCCAGACATCTCTGTCTTTGTTAAACCGGGAGAAAGCACAGTTACATCTACACTAGATTTTTTTAACTCATAATTTAAGGCCTGCCCAATGCTTAAAATATAGGCTTTAGTTGCAGAATAATTGGCAAAATAAGGTACCGATTGATGTCCAAAGGTGGAGGAAACAAAAATGATTCCCCCTCTTTTTCGTGCTGTCATTTTTTGTCCAAACACATGAGCCAGTTGCATGGGAACTAATGTATTTAATTGCACCACCTTAGACTCTTCTCGATAATTGTTCTGCAAGAAATCTCCATGTACTTCCATTCCTGCATTGGGAATTAACAAGCCAATCTCTAGCTTATCTGTTTCTGCAACAAGCGTTTCTATGGCATCTTCTTGCAATAAATCTAACGCGACTGTTTTAACTGTTACTCGGTATTCTTTCCGAAGCTGAATAGCCAATTCATTTAGTTTGTCTTTTCTACGAGCTACTAATACGAGGTTTAATCCTTTTTGAGCAAGCTGTTCTGCAAACTCTTTTCCAATTCCCGAAGAGGCTCCTGTGATAAGCGCATAATCCGTGTATTTTTCTTTAAAAGTTTTCATTGTTTATTTTCTGTTGGTTCTTGAATCTATTTATTAAACACTACCGCTCCCTGCCATACATCTATTCTTTCTAAAGCTGCTTCTTTATAATGTTTGATCGCTTGGTATTCGCTTGAGTTAAAAAATTGGGCGTTTGCTTCTGCCGATGGCCAAATGGCTAAGCCAAAAGTCTGAGGCACATAATAATCTCCTCCTTTTACTTTTACCGGCTTTAATGCCAATGCAAACTCAACATCATACTCTTTGGTAACTATAGGGCCAGCCTTTTCAAAGTATTTGTTCATTAAATGTCCATTCTTTTTATTCATAGACATTCCATACACTTCGTAAAATTTAGTGCCATCCAATTTCACAGGAGAATCCTTCTCTACTTCAAAATAACTTTGCTTTAAATAGCTTAATGCAGCATCTCTTATCTTTTTTACTTTTAGATACCTTGGGTCTTTATCGAATGCCTCTTTTCTCGCTACACTCGGCCACTCAAAAAACACAACTACCTGAGCTTTAATTTCCTCAGAGTAATTATTCTGCACACCTATTTTCATTAATGCTTTTCCACCATATTCAGTTACAATTGGCATTACCTTCGGAAAATAATCTTCTTTCAATTGCTTTCCCATGCCTTCCTTTATCGAGAGGAAAGCAACCTCAATCAATTTTCCCTTTTTGAATAGCACTTCATTTGTTTCCACATGAATCTCTTCTGGAGCTTCTATGCTCGTGCTTATAGTATCTGCTTCTGTGTTTTCATTGTTAGTATTTGAACAAGCGGTTGCTGATATACTTATTGTACCGAATAATAATGCTGTAATCATTTTTCTGGTTTTCATTTTGTTCGTTTTTAAAAAAAAATTAGACTAGTTTACTTATTTTGAATTTTAAAAAATACCCATTCAACTTTTAGAGAATAGGCATTTGAATTATTTACTCCATGCTCTTGGACTAAATGTTTCATCTAATGGAGTGTTTGCGATATGGTTGAGGTAATTACTAAAGGTTTTAACACCAACTCCTGTGATCACTCCTAAAATGTCGTTTTCACGGTAACCGGCATTGATAAAATCGGCGATTTCATCTGCTGCAACTTTGCCCCTTGTTCTTGTAATTGCACGAGCAAATGAACTTAAAGCGCTTAGCCTTGCATCTGGAATTTCCCTACCCTCTCGAATAGCATCGGTTATTTCCATCGGAACTCCTGACATTTTATCGCCCACAAAACTGTGTGCGGCAACACAATACTCACATTCATTTTCATAGGCTACCGATAAAAAGATCACCTCTTGCTCTACTGAAGTAAAACCCGTGTTTTCTCTAAAGGTTTTGTAGGCGTGAGTATATGCATCTAACAAAGCTGGGTTATTTGCCATTACACCATACATATTGGGTACAAAGCCCATTGCATCTTTTGTCCCTTGCATTATTTCACTTGCTAAAGGGGCAGCTGTTTCAATTGTTTGGGGTCTTATTTCTAAGCCTCTCAAGGTTTCTGTATTCATAATTTTATTTTCACTTATTAATTATGATACAAAAGTAGATCGGGTGATCTGGCTAGACTATTCTGTTTGTTTCAACTACTTGTCTATTTGTTCCAATTTATACTTAGATGGAGAAACATGGTACTTTTTTACAAAAGAACGCGAAAAGTGCGCTACATTATTAAAGCCGCAATCGTAGGCAATTGTACTGATAGGCTCAGAGGAAAGTGTAAGTAATTCTGCAGCACGTTTCAACTTTTCATTTTTTAAATAAGCGGCCGGGGCTTGCTTGTATATTTTTTTAAACTCTCGAATAAACGAAGAACGACTCAAAGCACAGAGTTGTGCCAACTGATCTACAGAAATAGAGGAATATAGCTTCGAGTTTACCGTATCTTTTATGGCATATGTAGTAGGAGTGAATAAGTTGGAAAGGATGGCGCCTATTACCTGATTATTCTGAGTTTTTACCAAAAGAAAAATCAATTCTTTCAGCTTTATTTTCAAAAGTTCATCGTCTACTAATTCTGAATTTTCAAAGTAAAAAGCAAGGCTCTCAAAGTATTTTTTTAAAAGCAGGTCCTTTTTTATCTTTACCATTCCCGAAACAAGTTTTTGATTTGCAGATGGTTTTAAGAAATCAGGAATTTCATTGTTGTAGATTGCTTTAATGGTCTCAGGGTAAAGGTGAATGGTAATAAATTCTGTAGATCGACCCTTTTCAACAAGTCTCATTTTACTCAAATAGTTTCCGCACTTTTCAAGAATCGACTCGCCTTTTATTGCTGTTACGCTTTCTGTAGCAGAAATGGAGGTCTGTTCTCCCTCTAAAACATATAGAAAGCAAGCTTCATTGTTCATTTGTGTTTGAACTTCGAAGGGAGGGTTAAGCGATATCCTATTCAAAACAGTCTTTCCAAATAGAGAAAATATTTTGCTTTCAGTAATCATCTATTTTTTATTTTGTTTAGGCCCGTAGGTATTTAATGCTGTGATTCGCAAAGTTTTTCATGGGACGAATACTTTTTTCCGTTTTTGCTTTTAGCTGAGCTCCTGAATAACCAGACAGAATAAATTCGGCTAAATCAACCGCTTTCCCGTCTTTTCTAATTTCTCCAAGTTCCTGCCCCTCTTGAATGCAGACAGAGTAAATTTGTCTTCTCCTCTCAAATATTTCATCAATTAGATCAGCTATCTTTTTATTTCCTCCGCTCACCTCAATAGCTAGAATATCTAATAAACAGCTCTTCTCAAAATTCTCGGAAATATATTTCTGCTGCGTTTCTTCCAGTTTTCTTGCAATGCGATTAAGCGCTGTTAAAGATTTATCAGACAGAGCGGCTTGGTGCATCTTCAAGCCCTTGCCACTGTATTGCTCAATGGCTTCAATCACAAAATCCTCTTTGCTTTTAAAGTAATTGTAAAAAGAGCCCTTTGGAATATCTAATGATTTAAGAATTTGTTGAATTCCTGTACCTTGGTATCCATTAATACAAAAAGCTGTATTCCTCCTTCTATTATGTTTTCTCTTGAATGCTTCATTTTTTAGACTGAATGGTCCAAAATTAAGTTTAGTTTGACACATTCTAAAATTTATTTTACGATAAAACTAAAAAGCCAAGTAAAATTGGAAGATTGGATCACCGAGAAACTCCTTTTAAAGAGGGCTCCTAAATCCAGGTTTTAGGAGCCCCAATAATTTTAAGAGGAAATAATACTCAACTCCTTCACATAGCCTTAGCTCCTAATCTGAAAAGCAAATCCCATTAGAATTGTAATGGTAAAATTTGTTTTTTTAAATCGATTCAAAAATCGAACTGATCGGCTTTCTAACTTTTTTCCCATGTTGACTCAGATCTTCATCGCTTCGATAACCTATGGCCAATACAACTGAAGCTTTTAAGCCTTTTTCTTTTAAGCCCAATATTTTATCATAAGCATCCGGCTCGAAGCCTTCCATTGGTGTGCTATCTATTTTTAACTCAGCACATGCAGCTAAAGCACTAGACAAAGCAATGTAGCTTTGTTTAGCCATCCACACCTGTTTTTCTTCTATCGACTTCTCTTTCATTTTTCCCTTTACAAAGTCACCATAAGCAGTCAGGCTGTTTATATCCAACCCTTGCAGCTCTGCTTTTAGTTGGATGTATTCCTCTATGTGTTCTTCTTTTACATCTGCATAATTACAGAACACAAAAAGCTGAGAGGCGTCTGTTATTTGACTTTGTCCCCAAGAGGCAGTCTTTAACTCTGCTCTTAGTTCTGTCGACTTTACATCTAGCACTTTAAACAATTGAAGGCCGTATGAGCTAGCTGAAAGTTGAATAACTTCTTTTATTTTAGCGAGATCCTCCTCTCTTAGCTTCTTGGAGGCATCATACTTTTTGGTGGCGTATCGCCACTTTAAATTCTCTATTAGTTTCATCTCTAAAAATTTACAATGTCATTGGAACATCCATTAATAATACTCTTGCGTCTTTAGTGGCTTTCACTGAAATAGAATCCGTATGCCAAATTCCCATGCCATCTCGCTTGGATAGTTTTTCGCCAGCAATCTCTATTTCACCTTCTAAAATAAAGAGGTAAACGCCATTATCTGCTTTTTTTATGCTGTATTCATCTGAAGCTCCCTTATCGAATTTCCCAATACTAAACCATGCGTCCTGATGAATCCATACACCTTGATCCTCTGCGTTAGGCGATAATACCTGGTTAAACTTGTTGTCCTTTTCTATATCTCTGATGGATATTTGATCATATCTGGGTTCAACATTTTTCTTATTTGGAAAAATCCAGATCTGTAAGAACTTTACATCTTTATCTTGATTCTTATTATACTCGCTATGATAAATTCCAGTTCCTGCGCTCATCACCTGAACATCTCCTTCTTTAATTACAGCAACATTCCCCATGCTGTCTTTATGTTCTAGGTCTCCTTCTAATGGAATGGAAATAATCTCCATATTATCGTGTGGATGAGTTCCAAAGCCCTTTCCGGGCTGAACCTGATCGTCATTTAATACCCTTAAAACACCAAAATGCATTCTTTCGGGGTTTCGATAATTGGCAAAACTGAAGGTATGGTGAGACGTTAACCATCCGTGCTTTGCTTGTCCTCTTGTTTCTGCTCTGTGAATTACTGTGTTCATCTTTTTTAGTTCTTTATTCGGTAAATGGTTAAAACCTACTTCTGACATCAATACATCGTAGGTAGATTTTTTTAAGGGGATATTTGTTGCTTTTACTAGTTGTGGAGCTACGACTCCCAAAACACCTGTTAAAACTGCTTTTCTAATAAATTCTTTCCGCTCCATTTCCCTTGTTATTAATTATAATGCAAAGCTTGGTCTCTATTCCAGAACAGAGAATACGAGAAATCGGGATTAGCTTATGAAAATCCGATATGAGATACTCTTTTAATGAGAAAGTTCCTTTTGCAGGAAATTTGATGGGGAGAATCCGGTACACTTTTTAAAGAAGGCACTGAAGTTGGCAGGTTCACCGAATCCTAATTCATAGCCAATCTGCTTATTCGATAACTTTGAAAAATAAAGTAGTCTTTTGGCTTCTGTAATAATTCTAGATTGAATGTATTCTTTAGCAG
>JAESST010000019.1 GCA_016763995.1 Flavobacteriales bacterium
CCTATGATCAATTAATAATGTTTACTTGCTGAATAATTGCATGGCAGAAACAATTCCTAATTGTCGCTAAATAATCTTAGCGGACTTAAATAGGATTAATGTTGGGATGCCTTGAATTCCATATTTGTTGGAAATAACTTGATTCTTACTACATCAATTTTTTTAACTGATTTTTTAGCTCGTTTAAGATTGGAGGCATCAATTTACAAAGGGAACACCATTCCGCAAAAAGGTCAACTAATATAGGAGTATCGTAATTAATTGGTCAAAAGAAACCATTCTTATTTAGGAACGTCTTTGCTTTGTTTATTGAATTTTATTGAAAGCATAATCTCATGGGAACCTGTGCTATAGTTTTTAATATCAGATTGAATAATATCGTATGAGTATCCTAAGGAAAGGTTTTTCTGTAGAATGAACCCTAATAAAAGACCTATAGCATCATCTCTTCTATATGAAATACCTAACCAAGCTGCATCTTTATAAAGACCTCTTAATGTAAATTCATATTGTAATGGAACAGGATCAATATACTTTAGTAGGAATGAAGGTTCAATTTTGAAAATTTCATTTAATGCTTTTTGATAACCTCCCATTAAAAAATAGTGACTTGCTAAGGTCCCAGTTTGATCACCTGTACTTTTTTTAAAAGTGATTTTATTCTTAATTAATTGAGGAGCAGAACCCCCAAAGAAGAAGTCCTTATGAAAAAGGTAAAAACTAAATCCTGCATCGGGCAAAACATTACTTTCTATAAAATTACTGCCTACATCATCTTTCTCAGCAAAGGTAATTTCAGACCCATCTACGGAATACTGAAGAATACCAGCATTTACTGCAAACGAAAGTTTAATAGTATTATTCAACTTCAAATGGTAAGCATAAGAAAAGTTGATTCCATTTCTTCTAGTCGGACCAACGATATCTGTAAAAATATATCCACCTACTCCCATGTTTTGTTTTGCAATGGGACCGTTCACTCCTAGTATGTATGTTCTAGGAGCATCTCGAATTCCTTCCCATTGTGAGCGGTAATTTGTTTGTCCAACAAAGTGGTCTTGGGTTCCTGCAGAAGCAGGATTGATAACATATTTGTTTAAAATATATTGACTGTATTGCGGGAGCTGCTGAGCTGAAAGCTCAGAAATCATAAGTCCTGCAGTTACGAATATGAATAGTGATAATTTCTTCATCTTATTTTACGATTGTAACAGGTCCTGTTAATGGTTCGAATTTAGTGTCTTTTAAGTCAATGATGTAATAATAGGTTCCAATAGGAAGTTTATTGCCTTCATATTTACCATCCCACGGAGTTACGTAACCGTTGGATGTTTCATAAAGTAAAGTTCCCCATCTATTATAAATTTGAACAGCTGCATTTGGGAAGGCATTCAAATATTCAATATCCCAAACATCATTCGTTCCATCACCATTAGGTGTAAATCCTGAAGGGATTTGAATGTTTGGAGAATAATTTACGACGACAGAATCCAGATAGGTACATCCACTAATTGTATCTGTGACTAAAACGGTGTAGGTGATGTCATCTCTTGTTGTGGTAATAGGCTCTGCAGTAGTTGAATCATCTAGATTTGTTGAAGGAGTCCATCTATAAATATAGGAGAGGTCTTCGTTGCTTATTTCAATTCTTGCAACATTGTCTCCAAATATTCTGAGTGGAGAACTTATGCCTATAACTGGATTTGGAGCGACAACTACTTTGAACGTATCAACATCAGAGCAGCTTCCACTTGTTGCTTTTAAGTAGAAACTATAGTTGCCTGGGGCTAAAATAAACCCAGTATCTAAGGTAGTAGTTAAAAGCGTTTGAGAATCTGGGAAATACCATCCGAAAGAAGTGATAGAGTTTCCAATTAATTCACCCTTTAATAAAACCGAATCCCCATCACAAACTAGTGGGTTTCCTAATGCGTTTGTAACTACAGTGTCTATTGCTGATACAAAAATTGTATCAGAAACGCTACAATTACGAGCATCTGTTACAGTCAAAATATTCATTCCAAAGCATAGGTTCGTTGGGTTTGGATCAACTTGACCTCCATTCCAGTTGAATATATATGGAGGAGTTCCTCCATTACTAATGGATGTGGCAGTTGCGTCGCAATCTGAACTACAAATAAGGTTTGTATTAGAAGTGATATTAGCTGTCAATATCGGAGGGTCAGTTAAGGTAACCGCCGTGGTTGCTGTACATCCATTTGCGTCTGTTGCAGTAACTGAATATGTTCCTGCACAAAGACCACTTGCAGGTATTTGTTGTTGATTATTTAGATCATCCCAAGAGTAAGAATATAGAATATTACCTCCTCTTGTGTTAATGAATACTTCTCCATCACAACTAGCATTGCAACTTACGTTTCTAATAATAGTAGAAGATAGGGTGATTGAGTCAGGCTCCCCAACCGTAACTAGGTAGAAAGATTTACATAGAAGAGGATTCGTAGTAATTTCTAAAACATAATCACCAGTTGCAGCACTACTAAGAATATCTGTATTTACTGCTGCTGCAGCAGGTCCTTGAACAAAGAACCATCTGTAGTCAAAAGTAGATGCTGCTCCGGAAACATTTGCAACAAGAGAGCCATTGCTTAACCCATAACAACTTACATCAGTTGCAGAAGGAGAGGCAGTTGCTGCTACACCCGTATTGTTTAATGCAATATTTCTTCTTTCCATACATCCATTCGCATCACTGATAATAACAGAGTAAATGCCTGCTGCTAAATTATCGCGAAAATCTACATCTGGAATACCTGAACCCCAATTGAATGAATACGGGGCTTGACCACCGCTAACATTTAATAGTATTGATCCATCAGAAGTATTACAAGTAGCAGCTACTACTTGAGGCGCTACTATAATTGCTGGAGGACTTGTGATGTCAATTTGAACTGTTCTAGAACAACTTCTAACATCCGAAATTTGTAAGAAATAAGTCCCTGCGGTCAAATTGCTCAAGGTATTCGAAATTGCTCCATTGTGTTGCCATAAGTATGAATATGGAGGTGTTCCACCAATTGGTGTAACTGTTGCAGATCCATCATTAGAATTTGCACAACTTGCAGGTGTAATTGAAACGGTTTCTCCTGTCGGTCCACCAATGGTATTTACTCCAAAATCGAAAGCTTTACTACAACCGGAAGCATCTGTAACTACTACTGTATAGTTCCCGCCGCATAAGCTATCTGCAGTATTGCCTACATCCCCATTACTCCATAAATAGTTATAAGGAGTAGTTCCTCCAGTTACAATGGCAGATCCTGTTCCATTACATAAACCACAAGTAGCTTCTCCAACTGTAATAGTTGCCATTAATTCAGAAGATTCTTGAATTGTATTAAATGCTGTTGTTTTACACCCTACGGCATCCGTAACTTTAACTGAGTATGACCCTTCACTTAAGTTAGTTATGTCTTCAGTGGCTTCTCCATTTGGCAACCAATTGTAAATGAATGGGGCATTGTTTCCAGATGCAGTAATAAATATTGCACCATTACTTTCTCCAAAGCAGCCTGCACTTCTAGTAGAGTCAATAACCACAGTTGGACCATTTAAATCATTAACGCTTACATTAAATCGTCGCTCACAAGCATTGTCATCTCTAACTCTTAGAGAATAATTTCCGGAAGCAATATTTTTAAGTGTATCAAAAGTTTCTCCAACTAGAATATTGTTGGTAGCATCGAACCATTGATAATCGTAGCCAGTGGTAGTTGTACCTCCGCTAACTGTTGCAACAATTCTTCCATCTGCTTGATTACAGTTTGCATCTGTAGTTGTAAACACTGAACTCAATACTTGAGGTTCTGTAATTGTAAAAGTCATTACAGAATCACATAAGTTACCATCAGAAATAATGACTGAATAAGTAGTTGCTAATAAGCCCCCAACACTATTTGTGTTTTGCCCTGAACCTGGAGCAGGACTCCATACATAACTATATGATCCTGTTCCACCTGAAACATTCAAGTTGATAGAGCCAGCTGCTCCACCTCCACAAATATTATCGGTAACTGTTGAGAATATTTGGAATTGGGTAGGTTGAGAGATGGTAACATTTTTAACAGCTTTACAACCGCTGTTATTAGTTACTTCAACATAATAATCTCCTGCTACCAGACCAGTAGCTGTATTTGTAGTTGCAATACTACTACCAAGACTAGTAAACCACTCAACTGTACAACCTGGATCGTTACAAACAAAACTTGCAGTTGCTGTTCCATCGTTTCCATTAAAACAAGTTACATCTGTAAACGATGTATCTACTGATTCTGCACCAATATCATTTACTGCCGTATTAAAGCTAGAGCTACATCCTGTATTATCAATGATAACTATAGAATAAACGCCCGAAGCTAAGGAAGTAATCGTAGTTGAAGTGCCTAAAGAGATAGACATTGCGTCGAACCATTCTACGGTGTAAGTTCCTGACCCTCCTGTAGGGTTTACCGATAATTGTCCGTTTGAAAAATTACAAGTTGAACTGGTAACAGTAAAGTTCGGAGCAATAGGAGCAGGCCCACCGATAGTGAAGTTTTCAACAATTTTACATCCCCCTGCATCTGTAATTGTAACGTTATAGTTGCCTAAACAAAGATTAATAGCTGTATCAGGTGTCATACCTGTTACAACTCCGAGACCCCAGTTATAATTATATGGAGCAATTCCATTTGCAGGAGTAACATACGCTTTGCCGTTACAAACACCAGAAGTAGCACAGCTTAAGTCTTGAGTTACAATAGTAGCTGTAATCAGTGGGGTTGATTGAATTGTAACACTTAAAATAGTATCACAACCTAATGCATCAGAAATGGTTACATTATAAACCCCTCCAGCTAAGTTTTTAGCAGTATCACTAGTAGAAACATTTGGAACCCACCTGTAGCTGTAACTTCCAGCTGCTCCTCCAGTTGGTGTAAGAACAATCTTTCCATCATTGAATGAGTTACAACTTTCATTTGTGATGACTTCATTAGGTAGTATAGATGTTTTAGGATTAACAACTGTACTATCTACTACAGTACATCCATTAGCTGTATTTGTTATAGTTACAAGATATTTACCTGCAGAAAGATTTGCTTGATCTTCAGATGTAGGGTTGGTACCGCTACTCCAGTTAAAAATAAAACCTGTTGATCCTCCAACAATCGTAATATCTACTCTACCATCATTGGTGCCATTACAGCTTATATCTGTAGAATCTAATGAATAATTGAAATTTTCTGTACCAACAGTAGTGTTAACTATCGTATCACAACCTGTTGCATCAGTAATTGTTACTGAGTAAGGACCTGGGGCCAAGCCTGTCACTAAAGAATCTGTTGTTGGAATTCCAGCTATTGACCAATCATAGGTATAGGGTTCTTGACCTCCTATTGGGGTGACAGAAATCTCTCCATTATCAACTGCATTACACATTTCATCAATAACAACAGTATTTGGTAGAATTGTTCTTTTTGGATTAATAGTAAAGGCTATAATTGTATCACAGCCAGATGCATCGGTAATGGTTAATGAGTACAATCCTGCACATAGGCTACCAATTGAATCTCTCGTTGAAGGAACAATGATAGGTCCCGAAGGTCCACTCCAAGAGAAAGAATAAGGAGAAACTCCTCCTTGTGGATCGACTTTTGCTTCTCCTGCGCATAAAGAAATAGGACTACACCCATCGTTTAGTGTCGACAGATTAGGAATTGTACTTACAATTGATTGAACAATGAAGGAATCTACTTCTGAACATCCAAGAACGTCGGTAATGGTCACAAAATATTTTCCTGCAGAAAGACCAGTTTGATCTTCTAGTGTAGCAACGGGGTTAGGTACTGGACTCCAAACGTAAGTGTATGGCCCCATATCTCCACCTGTTGGACTAATATCAATTGATCCATTCCCTCCAGGATTACAATTCTCATCAATGATAACTGCATTTGATTTTATGGTATCAGGTTCCGTAATGATAATCGGTAGAACTTCTGAACATCCATTTGCAGGATCTGAAATGGTTACGTTATAAGTACCTGCAGGAAGACTATTCTGTGTTGGTGAAGTAGGATCTAAAAGTGTTGGAGGCCATGCAAACACAACTGGTCCAGAAGAATTAGTAACTGTAATAGTAGCAGTGCCTGTAGAGTCCCCTTGACAAATAGGATTTGACGAGATGAAACTAGATGTGAAAGGAGCAGCTAAGCCAACAGTAAACATTTCGATTGTAGAACAGTTTCTTTGATCCGTAACAGTTACTGTGTAAGTATTTGCTGCTAGTTGATCTACTACACCATTTCCAATTACGTTTCCTCCAGAGAAGCTATATGTGTATGAGGGTGTTCCTCCCATAGAGCTAGCCGATGCTACTCCGTCATTCCCTGGGAAACAATTTTCATCAGTGATGGTAAACATTGAAACAATTGGATCGGACTCATCTATTTCAACAGAATCAACCGCGAAACAATTAGTTATTCCATCTGTAACTGTCAAGTAGTACTTTCCTCCAGGTAGGGTAATTAAGTCTGGGACATTAGGAAATGGTGGACTCCAAGTGAATGATGGATTATTTGCATTTGTTGTAGTTCTTATAATTCCATCTCTTGCACCTGGACATGATACGTCAGAAGTATTGAAAGTAATTGTGATTTGCGGTTGATTAATGATTGTATAAGTATCTGAATACATACAGAGGTTTGCATCAGTTATTGTAACACTATAATTACCAATTGCTAAGTTAGAACGATCTTCAGTTATTTCTGTCGAAGGTGTTCCATTATCTGACCAAATAAAGCTAAATGGAGCTGTTCCTCCTGTAGGAGTTAAATCTATGCTACCATCATTTCCACCAGGATTACATCCAACTGGAATGATTAAGTCAGTTGCTTCTAAAAGGTCTGGTTCTCCAACAATATATGTTTCGGTCTCTTGACAACCATTTGCAGGATCAGTAACAGTAAGTAAATAAGTTCCGGCTGCTAGCAATGATTGATTTTTGTTAGTAATATTTGTTACTCCAACATTAGGAGACCACTGATAGGTCTCACTATTTGGAACAGTTACTCCCGTAATCATTAAAGTAATCGATCCGTCTGAAAGCCCATTACATTTTGGTTGAGTTATCATTTCACTAAGAGTGAATGGGGCAGAACTTCCAATGGTAAAAGGAATAATACTAACACAAGCACTGTCATCCGTAATTGTTACAGTATAGTTCCCTGCAACAATATTAATAACAGAATCTACATCAGATGGAGGTAGAGTAGGCCATTGATAAGTATATGCTCCTTGTCCTCCAGAGGCGGTAGCTTTTGCAGCACCGTCATTCCCTGGAATACAACTTTCATCTATAATAGCAAATGTTGCTACGATAGGAGCTCTGTCTACTAATGTTCCACTACCTTGAGCAGAACAACCGAAATTATCTGTAACTGTGATACCATATGTTCCTGCTGAAACATTTTTAGGATCTGCTCCGGCTAATCCTCCACCAGACCAGTTATAGACTAATGGGTTTGCGCCTCCATTAACACTTACTAAGAATTCACCATCGTTACCGTTTGCACAAGTGGGATCTTTAGAAGTTAATGTTAAACTAAAATTTTGAGCAGAAATAATGTTAAAAGGTTCTGATCTTGAACAACCATTTGCATCCGTTATTAAAACACTAAATGCTCCTTCCGTTAAATTTGTATATATATTTGGTGAACTACCTATCGTTCCTGGTCCTGTGAAAACATAGGTAAAAGGGAGTATTCCTCCAGTTGCAGTAACCGTTGCTTGTGCATCATTTCCTGGAGCACAAGTCTCTATTGTTGTATTGATGTTAACACCGATTGGAGATGGTTGTCCAAGTGTTACTGATTCTACTTTTATACATGGAGGTATAGCAGCATCTGTAATGGTTATTGAATAAATTCCTGCTGAAAGATTAGATTTTGTTGGTCCCGTAGACATATCAAACCATTCATATGAATATGGAGCGACTCCTCCTGAGGCACTTACAGTAAGACTGCCATCTGAACCTCCAAAACAATCAGTTTGATTTGACGTAGATGTTAGCATAATGTTAGCAGCAGGATCAATGGTGACTGGTGCTACTTGAGTACACATAAGAGCATCAGTAATAGTAACGTCATAAGATCCAGCTACTAAATTAAAAACTGAGTCAGTTCCTGCTCCGTTAGCGATTCCGATGCTAGGGCTCCAATCATAGGTGTATGGTCCTACACCTTTGTCAGCGAAGACAACAGCAAATCCGTCCATTCCAGGAGTACAAGATTCGTTTTCTTTATTACTAAAGGTAGCTTCAATAGATGATCTTACATCTACAGTTGCAGTTGCAGTTGTAGAACATAAAGTTCCATCTGTAACTGTAACAACATATGTCCCTTTGGGAACACTTGTTGGGTTAGATCCTATTAATCCACTGCTTAATGGCCAAGCATAAGTAATAGGAGCTATTGCCCCTACAACAATAATTTGGATACTTCCATTATTATCTCCACTACATATTGCATCAGTAATAATAGGATTATCAATGGTAAAAGGGGCGTTACTATTAATGGTAAAAGGTTCAATCCATCTACAGAAATTAGCATCTCTAACAGTAACCGAATAATTACCTGCAGTCAAATTGCTAGTATTAGCCATTGATGTTGGACCATTTCCCCAATCATAGGTATAAGGAAGCGTACCTCCTGATGTAATTGCTATTGCAGTTCCATTTGCTCCGGGAACACAAGTTTCATCTGTTGTAATTACTGAATTAATAATTAATCCTAATGGATCAATTACTCTTGCAGTATCAATTGCTGCACATCCGTTAGCATCCGTAACAGTGATAGGGTAATTTCCTGCAGATACAGGGCCTGAATTTGCTCCGCTTAATCCTGTGCTTGGGTCCCAAGCATAAGTTACTGGATTTGTTGCTCCAGATGCTGAAACATTGATTGAACCATTTCCAAAACTTGCGCATGAAGGATTTGTGATGGTCAGTACAATAGAGAAAGGCGCTATATTTCCAATAGTGAAAGGTTCAATCACTTCACATAAATTTGCATCAGTAATGGTTACAAAATAGTTTCCTGCGGCTAGCCCAGTAACAACGGGTAGGTGGGTTGGAGGAGAACCACCCGGCCAAGTAAAAAGAGCTGGTTGAGTGCCACCAATCAAGGTGGTAATAACTGCACTACCTACTCCTCCGATACATGTGTCAGGAGTAGTTACAATAGTTGGAACCATAGAAGGTGGTTCTGTTATTGTATAGCTTAAAATCGAATCACAACCTGCAACATCTGTAATTGTTAGAGAATAGATGTTCGCTACTAGGTTGTCATTAATAGGAGTATTGTTGGTAGGGTCGTTCGACCACCTAAAGTTGTAGGGTGCTAGCCCACCTGAAAGACCGATTATTTCAATATAACCGTTTCCTGCTGCTCCACAAGAATCGTTTCGAACAGAATCTGTATAGGTAAAGGTTGAACTTGAAGAGTTAATAGTAAATGTTTGAGTTGAGTCACAACCATTCGCATCGGTTACTTTAACTGAATAATTTCCTGCTGCGAGATTAAAGACAGAATCGGTTGATTGACCATTTGGAATATTAGCAGCTGGTTCCCATTCATATATAAAGTTTCCTGCTCCTCCTGTAGCTCTAATAGCTGCAGAACCTGCATTAGGGGCTCCACATCCAACATCATAGGTAAATAAAGTTGGGCTTAATTCAGAAGGTTCTGTAATAATAACCGTTTGAGTTCCAGTACAATTATTTGCGTCTGTAGCTGTTACTATATAAGTGCCTGCTACTAATCCCGTAATTGATGGGCCTACAGAGGGAGGTGTTGTATTCCATGCAAAAACATAAGGGGCTCCATTTCCGCCCGTTGCAGAGGCAGTTGCTGTTCCTGTTGCTTCTCCATTACAAAGCACATCCACAGTGCTAGATGATACAACGATAACACTAGGTTCAGTAATAACTACTGAATCAGTTTTTGTACAATTGTTAGCATCTGTGATGGTTACTCTATATGTATTTGCTGCTAGATTGAAGATACTATCGTTAATAGATGCAACTCCTATTTCCCAAGTAAAGGCATATGGCATGGTTCCACCTGTTACATTTACTTTGGCATTTCCATCTGTTAAACCATTACAACTAACATTGTTTTGATTAAAAGTAGAGTTTAAGGCTGCAGGCTCTGTTATGGTATAGCTTGCAATAGAGTCACATCCTGTGGCGTCACTAATTGTTACAGAATATATACCTGCGCAGAGGTTGTTAATTAGAGTTGTAGTTGGTGGAACAGCAATTGGGCCTGAAGGTCCGCTCCATGTATATGAATATGGAGAAACTCCACCAGCGATGCCAATTATTTCTATATAACCATCGCATTGTCCAAAACAAGGGTTGTTCCTAACAGAGTCAGTATACGTGTAGGGCGAATTTGTAGATTGAATAGTAAATGTTTGAGTTGAGTCACAACCATTCGCATCGGTTACTTTAACTGAATAATTTCCCGCCGTGAGATTAAAGACAGAATCGGTTGATTGACCATTTGGAATATTAGCAGCTGGTTCCCATTCATATATAAAATTTCCTGCTCCTCCTGTAGTTCTAACGGCTGCA
>JAESST010000020.1 GCA_016763995.1 Flavobacteriales bacterium
CTGAGGTAAGTGTAATAGCGTTTGAAGCATTAGACAAGGCGTTCAGAATTGCATTTACGCCATCTGCCACGCTAAGTATAACAACCTTATATGTTGTATTTTCAGTGATTAGGTCTCCATTTACATCAAGGTTATTTTCATCTCCTGTTACAGAATATTGTGAGTTTCCGCTAGGAATAATCAAAGTGTAATTCTCATTTAGTTCTGCGTGAGAAAGCAAAAAAGTTTGCCCTGCTAAAAGAGTGAAAATCCGATACTCAGAAATGGTGGATTCATCTTGAGCAGCAAAAAATTGAATCCCTAAGTCGCTTCCATCTCTATTGTCAGATATATCAGCAAGTCCAATCTCCTTCCATCCTATAATGATTTCTGACATAAGAGGGAGGGGAACTTCTCAATATAACTTTTGTAGATGATTCTTCTGAGTTAGTTTTTTTTTGTTTAGGCACATACTTCTTTTGAATCAATTTAGTTGTCTTAAGAGCTTTTTCTGTAACCTTAGCCCATGGACTATCCATCAATGATTTAAATTTTGACTTATAGGTTATATTTTTTGTACCTATTGAAACTTTTCGCCATAGGCGATAATGATAAGTACCATCCAATTTAAATGCTTTCCCTCCTCCAGAAGAGTATATTAAAGTATATTTTTTGCCAATCCAAGGTTTTGTTCTATACATTGTTTTACTCATTGATGGCGTCATAAATGTCCCCAAACCAACTGGATAAGTATCAATATCGGAGTAATCCCCACCTATAAATGCTTTCTCTCTGTCCAATGGATTGGAGTTCCCATTGGGGTTTCGCCAATCTTTTCCGCCTTTGAATTTATATGTTGAACTACCAACCCACCAGTCATCTCCAAAAGCTGTCCCTCCTTGCACCCACTTATCTGCCGCTTCTCCAAATTTAACAACTTCTGAAAACCCTACTTTTGACAAGGACCATGCTGATTTCCAGGGATTCATTAATAATGATTTGACATTTACAGGAGACTCTTCTAACCCTTCTAATTCAACATGAGAAATCAACTTATTCCCAGAAAACTGATAGGGAGTATAATGTGGATATTCAGGCGCCAATGGATCAACCGCAAAAAACCTTCCCAATC
Source organism: Flavobacteriales bacterium (assembly GCA_016763995.1). Taxonomy (GTDB): domain Bacteria; phylum Bacteroidota; class Bacteroidia; order Flavobacteriales_E; family Vicingaceae; genus NORP294. The sequence goes on from JAESST010000020.1 coordinate 1,112, forward strand.
GGGGATCATGCATCCGGTATTTGTAGTTAACCGAATTTCCATCCCCTTTAATCTCATCATCTCTTTCTTGACCTTGGAACCCATAACGATACTTATTCGCTCTTCCATAACGCTCTGGCATTTGCATACCAAAGGGATAATAATCAGCATAGCTTTGCACGTCGGTCAAAAAGTAATCTACATCTCCATTGCCATCATCTATCGCAATTTTACGGTCGCTAATTACTTCTTGTACGTTGCTTCTATGGTCAGATAATTCAAATAACTTTGAACCCAAAATTCTGTCTTTGTATTTCGTTACTGGTTCAGAAATTTTTGCCCCTCGAGTATCTAGACCCAATCGTTTAGAGCCAAGCATAAAACGCTCTTTTACGGCTAAGTTATTTTCCGTTTCCGTTTTTTCATAAATGGCCAAAGTATTGTCTTGTGCATCCATTCCATACCAAGTGTAATTCCACAGGTCAAATGAATTCAAGTTGCCAGATGCATCTTTGGTCATTTCTACCTTTAAGGTTCGTACTCCCTTGGCATCGTACTCAAAATAAGAATCTGCTTTTATTGACCCTACTGGACGATAAATGCGTTTTACTTTACCGTCTGCATACCACTGAATATAAGCAATGTCTTCCGCCTTATCCGATTTTAAAGAACCATCGGCATGGTAAGTATAGTTTCCACTGGCTTGGGGTCCCATAATGTCACCATAATTCACTATTCCTGCAGCAGCGTCTTGCACATCTTGCAATCTATTCTCTCCTGGCAAATAAGCGTACGTAAACAAATCCATTACATTGTCGTTGTTGTTAGCTACATCGGAATAAGCTCTTCTTTCTAGTTGTAAAATATTCCCATTCGGGTCGTGTTCTACACGTACCTCATAGTTGCCTAAACTGTTCAATTGGCTAGAGGTACTTACATTTTCTCGAGCTGCATTGGCCATACTGTTTAAAGCTGTAATGTCGGTCGCTGTATATTCATGATTTTCTTTAAAACGCTGTAGCTGATCATATCGATAGGCAGAGGCGTGTACTGCCAAAGGGTCAGCATTTAAATCAGACAATGCCGTACTCATGTATTGAATGTTTCCATTGTACAGGGGTTTGAGGTCTGCTTCAAAAGGGCTTCCCACAATATTCATGTCCCATTCTTTTCCTGAAGTTGACGCGGATATTCTTTGATAGTCGTTTTCAAAATAGCTGAGGGTAAAGGCGAAAGCATCTCTTGCAATGTTATCATGCTGGTCTGGGTCATTCGCCTCATATGGAAATAATGTCTGCGTACCATCTTTTCCCATGTCTTTATTCGGATCTAACACTGCAGAGTTCATTCCTTTTATCCAGCCCTGTAAAGTATAGACATAATCTAATCCTTGCACTTGCATTTCTCCCAATTCTGTTCTCACCATTTGTCCATCCAATCGGTATTCGTAAGAGGCATCTCTGTCCCAAATCACTCCATCTTTAGAGGTGTACACTTCTGTTAATCGATTATCGGCATCATAGGCATAACGATGACTCATCTGGTCTATTTCTCCTTGTTGAAAATCAATTTGATGGGTTAAGCCGTTCAACAAATCATAGCTGTAATCTGTTCGTATGTACTCTCGGTTATCCGCTACTAAATCTTGGTTTTGACTTAAATAGCTTTGAACACTTCCATGTACATCATAACTGTGGTGGTTCACATAATCAGGCGTCCCAATGTCGATTACTCCCAAATAAGGAACAAACCACCCTTCGTATTTTTCGGTAGCCGTAATCCTATTTCGGCTATCTCCATAAGCTTTTAATCCAAATTCAGCTTCGGCAGCTGCACTTTGAGGAACTGAGTAGATTATTTTATTGACTTGATGTTTGGCAACGCCACTGGTATTTTGTGGCAAAGGATCAATCCAAGCAGTTAAGGCGACATCGGATTTCGACACCGTTTTCGACATTAGCGTGTTTTGCATGATCTCTCCAGATTCAGCAATTCTTCCTAACTCATCATATTTTGTATAGTTATAGGTAGGTATGCTTGCTCCAAGGCCAAATGGATCATTGTTAATTAGCTTCGTATTAAAATCAGCTTGCCGTGCATTTTGGCTCACCACGGGTCTACCCAAATGATCGTACCAAATTTTGCTCTCTCCACCATCAGGTGTACTAGATAAAATAGGCTGGTTCATGCTGTTGAATTGGTAAGTGGAAACATAAGTATGAGCCGGATAAATTTCCGTTCCGTTGGCTACAATATCATCTACTTCAATGTCACCTAAAGGGTTTACTCCATTGGGCGGTACTGTTTTTACCAAATTCCCTACTCTATCAAAATAGAATAAGGTGTAGTGATATCGGTTCGCCTTATAATCGTAACTGTACTCTTCGTTTATGTTGAGGCAAGCTTCGATATAATTTGTTTCGAATACTTCTTGCTGTTCTGTTAAGTATTGGCTGTATGCTTGCTCTGCATTTAGTGTTGCATTCGCAATTAATACATCAATACAATTGTTCTGTTCCGTATTGTCAAAATCATAATTCTCACATAAAATGGGATCATTTGGTATGCCAGGGTTGCTGTTCAAGCTCTCAAAACAAGGAACGGTAACATAATAGCTAATGATTACTTCTTCTCCTTGATCATCTATAGCAACCGCATCTATGGCAAATTGATTGAAAGTTAAGGCTCCAATGGAATATGGCGCACCAAACGATATGGTTGACTCCATAGCTTCTAGTGCAGTAATAAACGAAGCTTGATCTACTAACTCAAGTACAACAGTCCCGTTAGGGCAAAACCTGCACCTAGGGTGGTTAATATTGAAAGTTACTGTGTTTCCTGCAACAACTGGTATATAGTTATACGCTATTGTTGGGTTTACCGCGCAATCTACATTCAAAATTGTAAAACTTGCATTAAAGTAAGACGGAAGAGTATTGCCCACGTGAGATTGATTGTTGAGCAGCCCCCCTGCGGTTAAGCCATTTAATACTTCCACCAAATCGTTGGTTTCATCGGTAAAACCTGAAGTAATAATTCCATTTTGAAAATCTTCACAAGTTTGCATGAAAGCCTCTAAACTGGCATAGTTAAAGTTGGTGCTTTCCGTTTCATTGATATAATTGGTAAAAATATCAGGATACTGGGTCACATCATTAATATAATAAGGCTCACCGCTTAAATTATTCATGGCATCCCAAATTACTTCACAAGCAATACAGTCTTCTCCTGCACATTTGTAATCGTTAATGGTTTCAATTTGACTAAGGGCTGTTAACTGACTCAATGTCCATACAACTGAACCGATGTATCCTGCAGGAATTCCAGCTACATTGGCACATGCTGCTCGATCGTTGCAAAAATTAGCTGGCACATATCCAAATTCTGCCTCAAAGTCATCTTCATTGCTAACACTTAATAAATCATTACAACCACATTCGTTCAACTCGTGAATTAAAGATAAGTCGTCTACTGGACCAGGAAAATTGATTAATAGGTAGGTACAGCTTGGTGTTTCAGAACCTGGCAGCAGGTAATTTGCAATAACGGTTTGAAAAGAAGCAGCATAAGCAGGAACTGGAGACATCGCATTATTGTATTGAGAAGCTACTGGCCATTCAGGAGAACATCCTCCTTTACATACTGTTTCTAGATCAGCCCGTAGATTGTCATAGATATTATTTCCCGGAGCCCAATCAGCCGGAAGTACGCCCATAAGTGGAGCACAGCCTTCTAATGCTGACATCCAACTTAAAGAAAGTCCTTTACATTGTGTTTCACAAAAATCAGTTGAAGGTCCTGTTCCAGGGTTTACTATATTAGGGTTTGCCACTACTTCTAGAAAAGCATTCGGCATCATTTGATCAAATAATGGGAAACGTTTGATTTTGTTTTCGTAATTATGAGGAGAAGCACAAACATTTCCATTTACATAATCAATACATCGAATCACACTAGTTCCATTTTGAATGGACCATCCTTCCATGATCACTTGCAGCAAAATGTTTCTCCTTCCTAAATAAATATTCTTGAAATTTATCCAGTGCTTGTCGTTGTCACAGGTACTTTGTCCAAATGGCTCTCCATCTGCCATTAACGAAGCTTGCTCATATAAAGATGTACCTGAACAGCTTGACAACAATTCTATTGATTGTTCGAAATAGCTCCAACCGGCAGAAGGCGCATAATACAAATAGGAAGGAGTCGCTAAGTCATTTTGAATGGAATTCAAAAGAGTAATCAATGGATCTTGCAATGTTCCTACGGGTGGTTGCGAAAAACAAGTGTAAGTAGCCGAGCCCATAGGGTTTAAATAATCATTGGCTATGGCATCTGCCATCGTAGTTGTGGTATTAAAATTAGCGGCATAATCAAACACCGCTGGAAACGTATTGCAAAAAGTATAGGTAACATATTCTGGATGTGCAACCATTAATGCTTCTGCCCATTCTTGATTCCAACTATTTAAAAAATCACTTAAGGTAATACTTGGATCTAAAGGAGAGACCATATTCCCTAAGCTATTTTGAATCAAAGATGGTTGACCATTGCTTGTATAATTTAAGCTAGTACTTTGCCAGTGAATCCCCAATGAATTATTTACATTAAAAACACTTAAAGCTTCAGCAGGATCTAATGACCCATATTGCCCTCCAGGACTTACATCTCCCATTAAAATAGGTTTCATTTGCTCACATACAGGAGTATTTTCACAAGCAATGATGTAATCTTCTTTCAGGTCCAAGTAAACTTGTTCATTTGTTTCTCCTGTTGTAGCAGAATAAACAGTCCATGTTCCATATTGGTCTAAAAAATTCTGATAACAGGCTGTCAACTCTTCGCAAAGACCGTAATCAATGGCATTCATTTCTGTCTCTAAAAACTCTGAATAAGGGGTTAAGCAAGTTGAGCTTTCAATATATTGCTCCCAGTAATAATCCATTGGAGCGGTAGCTACTTGTAATGTTTTCGTGACATAATAGCTTCCAAATTTTGGGAATTTAATCTTAAACGTATCTGCCTCTGGATTAGCATCCGAAAAACTAATAAGTGGTTCACAAGTTGTATTGAAATCTGCCTCATTAATTGTTCCTACAGTTTCTGTCCAAGAATAAGGTGAAGTATATGAAACCCCATATTCATCTACCGGACTGCAAGTCGCACTGAAAGCGCCTTCTTCTGGAGTAATGGTATAGGTAATTTCATACACACAATCAAAACAAATATCTGGAGGCAAACAGTCTGTGTAACTTTGTTGTTCAAAATCATAACTAAAGGCGTACAGGGTGTTCGGATCTGTCACTGCAATTAATTCTTATACAGACAATACTCCATTATCTAACAAATTAGAACTTTGATCATTAAAAAGCTCTGTGTGAAGTGAGCTAGGTCCATTGTTCCCTTCTATAGCTTCTAAGCCGTCAGGAGCTTCTCCTTCTAAATAAGTTGCTACCGTTCTACCATAACTATCGCTTATTGCAATGCTTACTTGGCCGTTTGCATCTCTTGTAATTAAACGGGTATAATTCCTAACAGGTGCAGCATCTGATCCAAAAAGATAGTAGGTTTCATTTGCTTTCACTCCCTCATACATTGTTTCAGTATAATGCTGTCCTTCTACTAACTGATGGGTTGCTCCAACTCCACCAACTCTTTTTGCTCTACTTGTTGGATCATTGGCATAATGTGTTTGTATAAAAGTATATCCATCGGCATCTGGCAAATAAGCTTCAGCGCCGTCTTTATCAGTATTCTGATCGCTGTAATAATTTGCTGCTCCTTTAGAGGAAACTTCATCCATAGGAGATGCGGAAATAACACCACAGTCTCCATACATCAAATCATCCTTATGAAAATCGTCTTTATCGTAAACATAGCCGTTAAGGTCATTGTTAATTCCATCGATATACTTAAAATTTGTTTGTTTTACAGGGCTACCCATAGTTTGTATGGCAGGCCTTCCATAATAATCGTAAATGGTAGAAGCTCCAACGACTTCTTCCTGACTGTTCATTTTTGAAATGCTTTGCCGAGATTTTGCAGTACCGTCTAAATATTGAACAGCTACTCCCTTCGTTCCATTTTCTACAAAACCCATTTGGGCAGTATAGTTCATGTTATTCCCTTCTAAGGCAGTCGTACTTGCTATACAAGCCGAAGGACAATCCATTATCACTCCACTAATTGGCGCAGTAGACCATGTCCCCTCAATAGGAACATCCAAATTACTTCCTCCTATTCCAATGGCTCTATAACGTACCACAAAAAACCCATTTCCGTACACTAAAGGAATTTTATAATTGTTTTGTGATAAACGCACTCTACTTGCGTTTTCTTTAAAATTGTAACGTACCTGAGTTGGGTTATATAAATCAGGAAGCCCTCCTGTTATTGTTCCTACATAATTATGAACCCAAACCCATTCCAACTCATATTCTTCAGCTCCGCTTATCGCCCCCCAACTGACTTCGAAATCATCTCCTGCTGTACTTAAACTTATATCTGAACCGGTGGTTCCAGGAACTAAAAACCGATCAAATGCATTGTAATATTCCGTTTCAATAGAAGCCTTTAAAAACAAGTTTTCTCGATCTATTATTATTGGTACATATACCCCACTACCATTCCTTTTCACCAACTGAACATTAGAAATAGTAACTTTTAATCCATCTTCGAAAGCATATACTGCTCGATCTTTATACGGTGAACTAGGATCATAATTAAGCTCCAATTCTATTATTGTAGATTGTGTTGTTAGTGTGTTATTTGGTTGTAACTCCTCCCAACTTACATCAAACCTTATGCGATAGGAATATGCTAAATCTATTTGTAAATAACTCTCATCTATCCCAAAAATAAGTTCATTCTTGACCCTTTTTATTTTAAAATTATTGGTCCAAGAAGGAATTGTAGAAGCTGCATTATATTGAGCACTTTCAACGGTTAAATTTTGAACTAAATTATATTCTGTATTTATAGTATTGACTTTGTCTTTTGCTCCATACACCAATGTACTAAAGCTTAATAAAACAAGTATTAATTTTAATTTTCTCATCTCTTTATAGTTTAGCAATTAACTTATTCAAATATTCGTATTCCTGTTCTACTTTCTTGAACTGTCTGTTTACCCCGTTCAGTTTCTTTAATGGTTCGAATCATATTTCCTTCTTCATCGTATTGATAAATAGTAGCAAAATTTCGATTGTCCAAGCTTGCCATAGGGCGTTGCTCCACAGCATCAATCACCTGGGCTTCCATCTCACTATCAAATGGGTGAACACGAATGTCATCGAAATAGGCATTAAAGCGACCTGCTACTAGTCTAATCTCAGCTGATGTTCCCTCTGGAAAAGCTGCATCTATCTCAAATGTCAATTCGATCCGTTGCCAACCATCAATAATATTAGACCGTTTCTCAATCGTAGGGACGGCAGCTCCATTGATCCAAATTTGAATTCCTGCATTATAATTAATCAACTGATTAACTGGACTCTCTTCCTTTACCCATCCCATAACGATGTAGGTATTGTTTGCTTCTGTATTTACAAATCGATGTGTTTCTACCTTGTCTCCAATCGATGGATAGAAAGGTTTTGTATGCACCGGAATAGGATCTTCTACACCATCCCAAATTTTTGATTGAAATGCAACTGACCGTTTAGGGGCCACATGAATACTGTATTTACCAGTATGAGACTCTACCGTCGTGGGTTCAACATTCTTCAACCTAAAATGATCGTTAAGGCATGAAAAAGGAATAAATAGAGGATCTTTTTCGTGTACAACTACATTTAACCCGTCTGACTTATAATCTTCGAAGCCATCAAAACCTGATTCTTCATAGCGAGAATTAGAAACTGCTGCTTTGCCGTGTTGTCTATTATAGCCTACATAGCTAGCCGATTTAATTCCCAATGCATCTTCCGCCTCCAAGCCATTTCCAGAGTAATTATGCAAGGTAGATTTTCCTGTAAGAACCCAGTCTTGTAGAGGATCACTACTATTATAAGGAAGTCTAACTGGGTTATTAATGGCTAACCACTCTCCTCCTACATTTTTCCAAAAGGGTTGATAGGTCGTTAATAATCCATCTTTTCGAGCAACGCCAGTGCTGTAATCTCGATCATGATCAAATACATAACTGTGTTGCTGTTTCCATTGGCCCAACAAATTATATCGATATGGGTTAATGGGTAACACCTTATGTGCTCCTGCATCAAAGCATTCTCCTTCTAATTTTGCCTTATCATAAAAATCTGTTCCTGAAACATTCAATACTTGACTGTGCGCATACCCTACCTCATAAGGTGAATTATTTACAGGATATGTATCTAAAGTAGTTACAGATGCCATTGGTGCTCCTGTAAAGTTTTTCTTACCTGGCAAGTATGTAAAAAACACCTGATTATATGCAGGATCTGGTGCTAATACTACTCCATTTTCATCTACCAGAAAGTAGTCTTGAGTAGAACTCGACTCATTTTGAACTACGGAGTATTTCCCTACAAAATCATAAGTAAATGATGAGCCATTGGGTATCCATCTTCCAACCAAAAGGACATCTCCAGGATGATAATATTGTTTTTCTCCAGAAGAAATCAGTCCATTGGATTGCAAAATATTAAGTCGCTTTATGCCTACTGTTTCTGATGCTATTCCCATTCCAGAATAAGCCCAATGTGCTGGATAACTATAGTCATAAAGTTTTTGTCCTCCATTCCCGTTTACATCTGGAGATTCGGGTAGTATTTCAGTAGTAATTGGAGCTCCTGTTTTAGCATCGTACAATAAGTTGGTAGTGGCTTTATATCTTCCATTATCTTCTACCACAACTTTTTCCAGAATACCAGATTGGTATACAATTTTAGTGGTTAGCGAACTAAATACAGAAATTTCAGATGTATTCCCTCCAGGCCAAACGGATGGAATGATTGCAATTGGCGGAAAATTTATTTCAACATTTGCTCCAACTTTTACTGTAGAGTTGTTGTTTTCCGCTTTGTTCAAATGGGTCATGAGGTCAACGTTTACCCCCAACAATTGCAGATCTTTCGTTCCATCTTTATGAATAACAGGAACTGAACTATTTAAATTACCTGCAGCATCTTTTCTATAAAAATGTTCTTCTTTATAAATTAAGTTTCCATCTAAACTCCCTCCAACTGGAGTAGAATAAACATACTTTCCTTTGAACTTTCCATGCATGTCATTTGCAACAACAGCCATTCCATGAGAAATTCCAAATCTTCTTTTACTGAGTCCAATGGCTCCTAAAGCTCCAGGTTTTTTCAACTCTGTATCAGTGTCGGTATAATCAAATCGTAAAGGAAAATCTTTTGCCGTATAATGGCTGAATTGGGTATATCCTGGTTTGTTTAAAGTCAAGCCAATGTAATCTATACTGGATACTTTTACTTCTGCATATCGAATATCTGTAGTAGCATAAATTTCTTCATTGATGGGTAACTCTGTATAAAAACGTTCACTAGGAACACTCTTGCCATCGTGTATGTAAAAATGAGGGCGACGCATAGCATTTTCATCCGCTCCCGAGCCTAAAGGTTCGTAAGAAGTTACACCACTACTAATAATATTCTCTCTAGCATCAACAGTAGTATAATCATATTGAGTACCATAAACGGAACCATTCTCTCCGGCGACAAATTCATTCCAATTGTCATAAACCTTAACTGTTTTTACTCGGTGACCTCCTCCAATTTTTGAGCTATTGCCGCAACGCATGCGAACCCATCCTTTGGTTCCTACCGATCGGGAAGCGTAGCCAGTTTTCCACGTCATGTGATAAATGTTAGGATAACTCATGCTGTTTTTCTTGTGATTTTGGGAGGAATCAAAAATTTCACTCTCTTGTTCTCCTTCAACCAAATCATCAAATGTTCCACAGTTAATTTGGTTGTCTTTGTTGTAGATTTTTTGCAAATTATCTTCTGGAAACAGAACCAACGGTAGCGCTTCATTTATAACCTGCCATGCTTTTCTGCTAATCGGATGTACTTTTTGTTTTGGTTTATTTTTGCCTGCATTAATCTGATCCGGCTTTAACTCAATAATCACTCTATCAAATAATGTTGTACTTCCTTGTTGCGCAACCATTTGTACATCCTGAATAGAGGCATAGCCCTGAATATATTCGTAAGAAGCATCATCCTCAATACCCTTAAGGTGAGGTGCCAGATTTAACAAAGTATTAAAGTAGAGCAGGCTTTGATTTTCATCATCTACTAATTGCGTATAAGGTTTGATTTCCTTTTCAAATATTTGTTTCGCGTCACCAGCGCTTACGGCACTAATAGCTTGATCCATTTCCACCAAAATGGCAAATCGATCATCATCTTTGCTATTATATAAATCAAAATCAAAATCATTAGCGGTTGGGAAAACCCCTGTCCCATCTTCCCAGCCATGATAGCCCTTAATTCGATACATTCGAGTAGCTTCATGGTTTTGGACAAATTCGTAAGCATCGCTTTCGTACTCCACTTCCATTCTACTGCCACTTGGTAAATCAATGGCCTTTAATTTCCAGGCTTGCACTTCCTCGTCTGCTGTTGATTTATCTTGTTGTGCGTAAGGATATTCGTTATTATCCAATGAACTATTATGCACATGGCTTATGGTTTGGTCTACACCATTTACTCTATCTACCTTATAACTGCCCCATCTGTCTTTATGACTTAAATTATAAGAAGGGTTGTTAATGGCATTGTCAATTGCATAATTGGGATCAGACGGGTCTTCATTTATTCCATAATCAAATTTATAGCGATGTAATTTACCTTTTGGAGAATCATAATTTTCAGAATAAACTTCTGTTAAGGTCAGCTTCCCTCCTCCATTTATATTATCTGGAGTCCCATTACACAAGTCATAACTATAATTAAAATTGACCGTTTTAATAGGATCTTCCCCAAGCTCTTTTCCTTTTCTAGTGAATAATTTTATTAGTTCTAATTTTCTGGTTTTGTTTGAACTTGAGATTCCACCATTTTCTCCTGCCACATCATAGCCATCTTTTCTAGTTCCATAAACAAACTCTGCAATCAAGTTCTTAGATTCAATGGAATGAACTAAATACGCATCTCGTTCTCCATATTGATAACTGGCCATATCATCCAATTCATTCGATTTAAATCCTTCATTAAATGTTGCTTTATTTTTTTGATACGGATACCTCCATTGGGTTTTTCCTAAGCCTGAATAATTAAACTTTACGTAATCTCCCAAGTCATCAGGTGTTGGCCCATCGGTTCCCATATCGGAATAATTCGCAGATAACAGCTTTGTTAACAAATAGGATGTTGCATGTGTAGGAACTTCATTCTTTAAGTAATAAAAATTATTGCCTCTTTTGTTGTTAATCGAATTATCTTTATTGGTAACAGGATCGTATTCAACCAATCCCATTCCATCAATCGTACGACTTAAGTTCATTGTACCTGTTGGATTGTAATTGTTGTACGTAGACATATTAAAGGATATCTGGTTAGTCGTATTCATGACCGGAATCCCATACACTTCTCTAGCTCCCCCTGCCCTTAAAACAGAAATCTCGCCAATGTGTCGACTGGGGTAGTTTGTAGCGTTTCGATCTATCGTTATCAGACTATTATAGCCATTCAATGCATCATAATTGTGATTATTTTCTGGGTATATGATAAAGGCATCTTGATTGATATTATTTAAATCTGCATTGCTCAAGTGTTGAAAGACTACATTACGGTCTCTCCGCTCATGTTGATAATGACTATTGTTTGTAACATCATAGGTAGTCACATCATTTTTTTTCGTAGCTAAAAACCCGTCTCCTTTAATCTTGCCATTATTTTTATAGATTCCTTGATGCAATGCCTCATTGCCATAAAGAGCATTATATTGATTGGAATTAATGGTAGATCTATTGTTTACCTTTTGAAAAGTGAACTTTTCATAGTATGCATCATTATTGGGGTTAGTAGTAGAATATTTAAACTTATTTTCTTCACTAAAAGGATTGTCTGCAGTCCATTCTCCTGTAGTTCTGTTGTTCCAACTGTAACTTAAGTTGACCCCAATATCAACTCCACTGCCCACACCTACTTCTCCAGAAATAGAGGGCGCTCGACCTTTACTAATGGCTTGAGGATCCCTCACATAGCCTGCATCGTTCCGTATCGCACGAAACATATCACCAGTGGTACTCGAAGTAAAATAATCGTAAGTAGGAATTGGAGTATTTATCTTTTCCACCTCTTCGTGGATAGAAGGTAGAGAAAGGTTAGAATCTTGTAATGCTCCTGGGTCCCCATAGGCTTTTTCCAAGTTTAAATATCCATAGGCTTTTTCTTCTTTAACTGTTTCTGCCAAACAACTTTGATACTTAGAACGGGCATAGCGAATGTGCGGAAAAACAGTCCAAAATTCCAAGCCTAAATCTATGTCAAAAGAAAAGGCTTTGTTGGTAAAATCGAAATTAGCTGTTGGGGTGTAAGATGTTCCAGAAAAAGGAAAAGAACCTCCTAAGCCAGCTTTTGTACCAAAAGCCCTTTTTGTCTCCTTATTGGTCCATGTTTTGCTCCAACCAAAATCAGTACTCAAACTACTACCATGAAGCGTATTGTGACTTAAACCCATTCCTGCACTAAAAGTTCCAGGTTTTGCCCATCCCAATGCCAAATTGGCCCCTATATTAGAGGAAAGCCCTGAACGGGATGAGGAAGTTAAACCTGCACCAAGTCCAAAAGAGTTGGAACTTTCAAACAATCCTGTATCATATGTTTTTTTCGTTTTGTTATAACTTGCATTTAATCCGAAAGCCACTTCGTTACCTGTATAATTATTGAATGTAGTGCTAAAACTTAATGTGGCAGATCCATTTTGTTGTGTTGTATTTCCATTTGTAAAACTTGCAGACCCAGTAGTCTGATTTACACTTACTCCTCCACCGTCAAACTGTTGTACTTCATTTCCCTTACTATCTATTTCTTTTCCAACCAACTCTCCGGTCAAAGAATAGGTATTAGTAATACTCAAATTAGGTCGAAGATTCATGGTCGTTTTAATCTTATCTCCATTAAAATCGTCAGGCAAGCCTCTAACTGTTCTATTGATTGCTCCTGTAGAAATATTCCACCCTAAACCCACAATAGAAGCATCTTGTTCCATAGTCACATCTGCATTATAACTTAAGGTAATAGGATAACCCCCTACATCTAATAAAGGAATGCTATAAGAAAAATCACCCGTGGAAACATTTACCATTTCACTAGACTCTGTGCTTACTAAATTGGGGTCAATTGGCCCTCCTCCTGCAAATACGAAACTGGGTGCAAACATTGTTGGTACAAGCATCATAGCAACTACACGAACATAAAGCGATTTTCTAATTTGTATAATCATAGTTCTATTTTATTAAGTGTTATTTAAAATTGAGATGGGAATCCCCCTCTTCTATTCAAGTTGCAAAAAGGAATAAAAACCTAACCGTTATTTTTTTAATAATACTTTCTACATTTTCACTTTTCTTTTAAAGCCTAATTATAAGCAAGATAGCAGCAATGATTTTTAATGGAACATTAAAGAATTAACAAGTAAAACACTGGAATTGAAGCTATAGACAGGCATCATTAGCTCAATGAAATAGCTCTCATCTCCTTGTACAATTCAGTTTATTCGGAACAACATAAAATTGATAATGGAAAACATCAACCTACACTCTTGCATTTATTTACTATAACTACTTGATAAAAATCCAATTGATTTTATCAATTTTATAGGAGTCTAATATTCTACCCTCTTTTTCGTTTCTGCACTTAGCTCGATCCTAATTCGAAAAAATTACTTGGTCTGGATTGTTATATTTACCACCTTATGTGCAACTACAAAGACAGCAATAACATCATCATTGATCATCTAAAAAAAGGAGGGTTGCTAGAATCGAACGCAATTGCCACACTCATTAAACAAAATGAAATTAAGATTATAGTTTTGGTAAGAAAATACAACGGAAGTATGGCTGAAGCCCAAGATGTTTTTATTGAAGGAATAACTGAAGTTGTTTTTAATATAAAAAACAATCGATTCCGGAATGATTCTCCTTTATCGACCTATCTATATAAAATTTGTCGCTTAATCTGGTTTCAAAAATTTCGTTCTAAAAAGGTAAGTCATTTTAATCAAGAGATATCTGATAAGGATACCTTATCCATTCAACTTAACTTAGAATATTCTAATCAAAAAGAGGTATTAAATTCTGTACTAAGTCAGATTGGAGAAAATTGTAAGAGAGTATTAACTTTTTGGTCAGAAGGATTTAGCATGAAAGAAATACAAAAAAAAATGGAATATGCAAGTGCTCAAGTAGCTATGAACAAGAAAAATAAGTGTTTAACAACATTACGAGAACTTATAAAAAACAATACTGAACTAAAACAAACTATGGAGGAGTTGAGAGATGGAAAATAAATTCGAACAATTCCTTAGAAAAACACTTTCAAAAGAAGAATCGCAAAAGCTTTTAGAAGACATAGAGAATGACCCTATTCTAAAAAAAGAATTTGAAGAATATCGAGATACCTGGGATATGATCAAGGTTTTAGAACGAAGGAAGCTAAAAGAAAAAGTAAGTAAAATAGCAAAAAACAACGCAACGTCTCAAATCAAAAACAACCGATGGCTCTGGTACTCCGCTGCTTCCGTTCTAATTATGGTGCTTTCTTATTGGGCTTTTCAACAGAATGTTTCCGGGGAGCAAATGGCTCAAACTTATTTTAAGCCCTACCCTGACAAATACACATCTATGGGGCAAAATGTTAATCCGTTATCTAAAGCCATGTCCGCATATAACAAAGAAAACTATCAAGAAGCGGAAGAGTTATTTAGTCAACTTCCAAAAGAATTTCTCAACGATGTTGAATTGTATAGAGGAATTTGTTGGTATCAAATCGGTGAGAAAGAGAAGGCGAAAGCTATTTTCAGAAAACTTAATCAGGATTCCATAAATGCATATATAGGTCCTACTCTCTGGTATCTATCCATAACGCATCTTGCCTTAAATGAAAAGGATTCAGCTATCACGATTTTACGTCAGATAAAAGATGATCCAATGATCACTTTCCATAAGGAAGATGCTATAGAAATTATTGAGAAGCTACAATAATGAATAGATAGTTATATAAGCTAAACCCTTTATTTACAAAGTTGCAAAGAAATCCGAATGACAGTGGAGTTTGCTGCTTTTTTAAAAGTATTTAATCGATACTTAAGATTTAGATTGTAATCTAATAGAAGGATTATGTAAAATATCCATCCAGCATTATTATTAAATAAAATTATGTTGACTCTCTTAATGAAATCCCGATTACTTTTGAAGCATGTCTGACATTCTCCTAATCGATAATTACGATTCATTTACCTACAACCTTTATCATTACTTAGAAGAGATGAATGAAGGAAAGGTTGTGGTGATGCGAAATGATGAGATTAATTTTGAACAAGCAGAAAGCTTTCAGAAAGTGGTGATTTCTCCAGGACCTGGACTTCCCTCTCAAGCAGGAGATTTAATGAAATTTTTAAATCAATTTATTTTGGAAAAAGAGATTTTAGGGATTTGTTTAGGTCAGCAAGCTATTGCAGAGCATTTTGGAATGCGATTAAAGAATTTAGAAGAAGTGATTCATGGTCAGGCAAAACAAATTCGGGTTTTATCAAAGAAAGAAAGGCTTTTTTCTGGTTTGCCTAGTGTGTTAAAAGTTGGACGTTATCATTCTTGGGTCATTGACCCTAAAAACATAACAGAAAACATTATAATAACTTCTCAAGATGATGATGGGAACATCATGTCAATTGCCCACGAATCATTACCGATTAAAGCAGTTCAATTTCATCCAGAAAGTGTATTGACAGAGTTTGGAAAGGAGATGATAGCAAACTGGTTGTCTTAAACGAAAACAGCCCTTAAACAATCGATTGCTTAAGGGCTGTAATTTATCGTTGATTAGTACTTACAATTCAAACTTAATTCCTTGAGCTAAAGGTAAATCAGAACCATAATTGATCGTATTTGTTAGTCTTCTCATATATACTTTCCAAGCATCAGAGCCAGATTCACGACCTCCGCCAGTTTCTTTTTCACCACCAAAAGCACCACCGATTTCTGCACCCGAAGTACCAATATTTACGTTTGCAATTCCACAATCTGAACCTTCAGTTGAAAGGAAATATTCCATTTGTCTCATGTCGGTTGTCATTACGGCAGAAGAGAGTCCTTGAACAACACCATTTTGCATTCCAATTGCCTCTTCTAATTCACTGTATCTCATTAAATAGAGAATAGGAGCAAATGTTTCATGTTGAACAATCTCCCAATCGTTTTGAACCTCAGCAATAGCAGGTTTCACATAACATCCAGACTCATATCCTTCGCCATCTAAAACACCACCCTTTACTAAAATTGTACCACCAGCAGCTTTTACTTTTTCTAACGCATCAGTATAAGCAGCAACAGCATCTGTATCGATTAATGGACCAACATGATTGTTTTCATCCAAAGGATCTCCAATTCTAATTTGTCCGTATGCACTGACCAAGTTATCCTTTACTGTATCGTAAATACTATCGTGAATAATTAACCTTCTAGTTGAAGTACAACGTTGACCACATGTTCCAACTGCTCCGAACACTAAGGCAGGAATCGACATTTTTAAATCCGTAGATTCAGTTAAAATTACTGCATTGTTTCCTCCTAATTCTAACAATGACCTCCCTAAACGTGCTGCAACTGCTTGTGCAACGATTTTACCCATTCTGATAGATCCTGTCGCAGAAACTAAAGGAATTCTCTTATCATTAGTCATCAATTCACCGATTTTGTAATCGCCATTAATTAAACAGCTAATTCCTTCAGGTAAATTGTTTTCTTTTAATATTTCAGCAATAAGGTTTTGACAAGCTACTCCGCACATTGGAGCCTTTTCAGACGGCTTCCAAACACAAACATCACCAGAAATCCAAGCTAGGGCCGTGTTCCAACACCAAACTGCAACAGGGAAGTTAAAAGCTGAGATAATTCCAACTATTCCTAACGGATGATACTGCTCATACATTCTATGCTTAGGACGTTCAGAGTGCATGGTTAAACCATGAAGCTGACGAGAAAGTCCTACAGCAAAATCACAGATATCGATCATTTCCTGAACTTCTCCTAAACCTTCTTGATAAGATTTTCCCATTTCATAAGAAACAAGCATTCCCAAGTCTTCTTTCTTCTCTCTTAGTTTTTCACCAAATTGTCTTACAATTTCTCCACGTAAAGGAGCTGGCTTTTTTCTCCATTCTATAAAAGCAGAAGCTGCGGTTTGTACTACTTCTTCATATTGTTCAGGAGATGTAGAAGCTACATTTCCAATTAATTTTCCGTCTACCGGAGAATAAGAAGCAATGTCAAAAGAATTAGCATCAAAAGCAACACTGCCAGTTGATGTTCCTTTATTGTTTTCGGCTAGGCCAAGTGAAGTTAAGAAGTCTTTCATTTTTTCATTTTTTTCAGTGCAAAAATAGGCTTATCAAACCACTTTTTTAAACTGAATAAGGAAGATATTTGAAGGGATTAAAGAGAGCTCTATAAGAAAGGAACGAAAAGAAAGTATATTCAGTTGCATCAAAAAATCCAGAGACGAATACCTTAACTCCCTCCTCTTATTTCGAATAAATCGAGACAACTCTAAATGATACGATCGAATATGTCTAATAGAAACGTGTTTTCAATTAAAAAGAATAGAGTTTTTCTACAGATGAAACTTTATACTTGTTCGAATAGATATAACTGTTACAGAAAGAATAACTGAAAAGTAGCACTACAATTGAAATAGTCAACAGAGTATTTTTGGGTATTTCTACTGTTTTGCTTTGTGAATTCTTTTAATAGATATAACTTTGGTAACAACCCTTAGCTGATGCCATGAGAAAGTTATTATATACGACACTTCTATTTATCTCTTTTTTGACTGCAAAAGCACAGCTAATTCTTCCGGAATTTTATCCAGCAGAAAAGCAAGAAGCATTTAGTAGTGATAATGAAGAAAACGTGCCTCTTTTGTTTAATAATGGAACTGGTATTTATTATAACATGACCTATATTGAGGGGTTTGAAAATAAAACAAGAGTAGTAGGTCAAGACATCTGGTTTTCGAAGATAGGAGAAGATGGATGGGAAAACCCATATCGTTTATTTAGAGAGCGCGATTTAGAAGGACAAAATTTAATTGTTGGAACTTCTTTGGATGGGAAAAGAATCTATTTATTTAATACGGTTGCAGATAGAGATACAGTTATTCGAAAACTCGTCTATATTGATAATCAGAAAAAAGACAAATGGCATGATCCTGTTGAAGTTATTATTCCAGGCTTAGAGTTTGGTAAAAGCTACATAAATTTTTATGTAAACCCACAAGAAACAGTTATTTTGATTAGCAAACCTCCTTTAGGAAATGACGAGGACGAAGACGTTTTTGTGAGCTTAAAAAAAGAAGATGGAACCTGGGGAGAGCTGATTAATGTAGGTAAACCGATCAATACAAATAGATTTGAATTAGCCTCATATATATCTGAGGATTTAAAAGCATTGTATTTTTCATCTGAAGGTCATGGCGGATATGGGTCTTCCGATATTTTTGTTAGCTACAGATTAGATGACACATGGGAGAACTGGACAAATCCATTAAACATGGGAGGAGGAATTAATTCTTCGGATTATGAAGCTTTTTTTATTATGGCTACCCCAACTGAAGTGTACTTTACCTCTAACAGAAACAGCAATCATAGTAATATTTACAAATGTATTACAACCGGACAAGTTGTTTTTGCAAATGCAGATTCAATATATGGGGAGTTTGCCTTTAAAAGCTTACCCGCGGAAGGGATTAACCTTAGAATAGAGAATGAAGACGGGGAACTGATTGACAAAGTACTGACCGATGATAAGGGCCGATTCAAATTTGCTAAGTTAAGTGGAGATGAAAGCTTTTTCATTAGAGTTGACAATGAAGATGATGAGCTTTATGTTGGGAGTAAAATATATTTCTTAGATGGAAATAATGTAAAGACAAAGCGTTACATCTATACAGAAGAGGGGCTTTTTGTTAATTCTAGAGATATAAAAGGAGGATCATCTGTGAGAGGAATATTTAATTACGAGAACTTGCCTTCAATGATGTCAGGTCTAGTGATTTATGATGAAAATGGCTTTCCATTAGATACTATTATTACAGATGATAAAGGAATTTTCAACTATTCTATTCTGAAATACGATGACGGGTTTTCGATTGCTCCACTAAACATGACAGAGGATGACTTTATAAATGTAGGGATTCATCTTCTCGACGATGATGGAAATCGAATACAAACTCTTATACCCGGTAAGTTTAATTCAATAAAAAGCTTAAAGAAAGACAAAACAACCCTCACAACTCTGAATGATGAGCCCCATATAGATGACAAAAAATATACAAAAAGGGTGAAGCAAGAAGCTGAAGCATGGAATGGAATGGCAGAAGGTGATAGAAGTATATATTTCGACTTCAATCAGAAAGTAATGCCTAAAAAGGAGGGAAATAAACTAGCTCTTCTAATTAGTATTTTGAAAAATGGACCTGAAACGAAAGCCATGCTAACGGGACACACAGATAACAAAGGGTCTGAAAGCCTTAATACTATGTTTGGTTTAAGCAGAGCGAAAGATGTAAAAAAATATCTAATTAGCAAAGGCATTCCTAAGAGTAAAATTGTTATTTCTTCCAAAGGAATGAGCACTCCAATAGCAGACAATTCGACCGAAAAAGGACAGGCAAAAAATAGACGAGTAGAAATTAAAATAAAATAGCCTATCTCTTTTTCCTACTCTATAGCTAAGGGATTAAATTCTATACATAACTGAACCCAGTGTTCTAAATCATCATCAGAATCGTAACCCTCTGGTCCAATAAAAGCAAAACCTTTCATTGGACGTCCTGTAAAATCCATCGGGTTAAAACCTAATCGAGAATTATTCTTTTGACAAGCATCATCCCCTATTCGAACCATTAAAAGTTCAAGTCCGTGCTTTTTGTTAAACATTAATCCTAAACACATTTTATCATCAACCATGAAGCAAAGCCCACCAAACATTTTTTTCTCGTAGAAAGCAATGCTCTTTTCCTTCATTAGAATGCGAAGCCTATCCGCTAAAAAAATATCGAAAGCCATTATGTTTTGACGTTTTTTTCATAAATCGAAATCCATTCTGAAACTTCCATTTTTTGAATTAACTGAGCGATTAAGTTATATGGAATATCTTCTGTTTTCTTGAATCGAATACAGCTTTTTCCCATGTCTAGTTTATACTTAGCATGATTCGGATATTCACCAACAAACCAATCATATAGCTCTTGTTTGGCGTAAACTCCCATATGATAAAGAGCGATAAAGTTTTTTTGATTTGCCAAATTCAAAAAAGGCAGAGGTTTTTTAGGTTTACAATGGTAGCCGTTAGGATAAACAGTGTAAGGAACAACCCAAGCTAACATATTGTAATCAACACACTCTTCTAAACCTTCAGGAAGGTTATCATTAATAATTGTTCGGAGCTTGTTGAACGCTTCTTGCCTTTCTGCAAGAATTGCTTTGATGTATTCTTCTACTGTTACTTCTGGTTTGGACATGATTTGAACTATTTGCTTGAAGTAAAACTAATAAACTACATTCAAAACAGATCTCTTTTTGACTTTGGTTTGAGCATTCGTAACATACTCCTTGTTTAGTAAGCTGAGTTCGGTTCTTCTTAAGAATTCAGAACGTAGCTAAACAGCAAACTACTGTGTTGAACCTTTAGAATATAGCCCTGTATATTGCCACTTCTGGAAATCTGAATTTCTAACTAATAATCAAACTCAGCTTAAGTGGTAATACAAACAAGTAGAAAAAGTTTGTGTCGTTTCTTAATCCGTAATCGTTTTCTCTTTTTTATCTTGGACAAACTTTACTCCGAATGAAATCAAGGAAGCGCTCAAGCCTGTGTTTCTTTCGTAAACACTATACTTTATGTCAATGCTTTTCAAACCAAAGTTTCCAATATGTGCTCCCGTAAACACATCTGTATAGCTAATAGCGAAACTGTATTGATTTGCATTATATTCAGACAGGTCAAAATCAGAAGTATAAAACTCATCAGTGCTCAAATGTTGGCTGTAAGAAGCAAAATAATCTGCTGCTGTTTGATTGTAATATCGATAACCTGGATATAAGGTAAACTTCTGGTGAATCTTTATTGGAATTTCAAAGCTAGCTGTATGTGAACTAACTCCCCAGTTGTCATTATAGAATCTATAATACGTTTTGATAATTAAAAACTCATTGATGTAGAAATTTAAACGACCACCAAATGCAAGTTTTAATCTGTTATCAGGCATTCGTTCAATGTCGTCTGCCAATCTAAATGTGCCGATAAATGAACTATCAACATCTTTAAAATATACTCTTTGAAAAGGAGTCGATAATAGCCCCTTTTGTTGAATTACATCAAAAAGCAAAGCGCCTTGCAATCTTTTTGATAAAATTTGAATAAAACTTGCGCCAATAGAATAGGATTGACGCCCTTTACCTGTTAATTCTTTAAATGTTGGATTGTAGTTTTGATTCCCTGTAATGTTAAATCCATAGAGCGAACCATTTGTCGCAATTGGACCTTCAGAAAAAGGCCGTAATTCTGAAGGGTAAATGGTTTGCCAAGTATCTATAAAAATATTACCAATGAAACTAAGCTCTGTATTCTTCTTGTTGAATAAACGTGTATAGCTCCCTCCTATTCCAGCCGAAAAATAGTCGTATTCACTAGAAATAGAAGTTTTAGCACTCCATACTCTATTTCTATCATCAGAACTATGACTGTAATTTGCTGTTATATTTGCCCACGTATCAGCTCCAGAAGCACCTGTAGAGGCAACAAAAGGATTGGCCGCTTCAGATCCATCAAAAGGATCTACATTACTAGACGATGCGGATGTATAAGCAGAAACTCCTACATCTATTTTTAATATATCATCATCATTTAAAGGAATCGCAATTACAAATGTTGGAGTTACGTCCGTTAATTCTTCGGTTCCGATGCCGCCACTTACTGCAGCATTCTTTCCATCTTGTTCGTAATAGCTGAATAGGAAGTCGATTTCGCTACTCTCTAGTACCCTTTTTTTATAAACTTCAGTAGTATCGCTAGTCTGTGCTTCTACAAAGCCGGTATACCCTATGATACAAAGGATTAACAAACTGAATTTAAGAATATTTAGTTGCATCCGCATCCTCCTCCTGTTTTTCCTCCATTTGCCCCTGCTGCTGCCTCTCTATAGGCATGCGAAGTGGTTTCAAAACGATCAATTTTTCTAGATGACAACTCCATGTCTGGATCATTTAAGTTAACCTTTTCATATTCTTTAACAACAGTACATGCTGATAACAAACTAATAACGATTGCTAAGAAAAGTAACAATTTAGTTTTCATGGGTGATTTTTATATTTTTCGATTGATGAATTTTTCCTTTTTCATCAATAATAATGCATTCAATATTGGGGAGTTGATTTATTCTATTTAATCCTGTTTCAATACCCATAACAAAGACAGAAGTAGCTAAAGCATCTGCTAACTCTGCTTTCGGTGCAAATATTGTAACACTTAATATTCCTGACGAAGGATAACCCGTTCGTGGATCAATTATATGAGTATATCTCACATCATTAAAGACAACAAATTTCTCATAGTTACCGGAAGTTACTACTGCACCTTTTTCAATGGGAAGTAATCCAAATGATTTTTGTTTATCAAAAGGGTTAGTAAAAGCAACTTTCCACCGTTCACCATTAGGCTGTCTCCCCCATGTATTCATGTCTCCAGACGCGTTAATAATTCCGGATTCTATTCCATTTTTTTGAAGTAATTCTTTTGCTTTATCTGCTGCATAGCCTTTTCCAATTCCTCCAAAACCAATTTTCATTCCCTTCTTTTTAAGAAATACCGAAGAATTTCCATTATCGATGATAATGTTTTCAAATCCAATCAACTCTACAGACTGATTAATGATCTCTTTAGAAGGCATTTTCATCATACTACCATCAAACTGCCATACCTTATCAATAGAAGCGAAAGAAATATCGAATGCTCCGTCAGTTAGTTTAGAAATGCTTTTAGCTCGTTCAATAAGTTCAACTAATTCTGGATCAACTTCAACTGGTCTTATGCCAGCATATTTATTAATGAATGAAGTTTGAGAGTTAGAAATCCACGAAGAAATTAATGTCTCTATTCTTTTAATTTCCAAAACAGCAGCATCAATATTCTTGTCTGCTTCAATTTTCGAAGAAGCAACAACCGTGATTTCGAAATTACATCCCATCAATTGCATACTTCTTTTAAACACTTCCGCCGAAGAAGCAAGATGAAACGTATGGAGGATAAGAATAAAAGCGATTAATTTTTTCAAGTTTAGCTTTTTGCTTTAAACGATTCTAAGATTTTAATATAGTTTTTAGGACTGAGCTTTTTATAGCCAGTTTTTCCTAATACTTTCCCTGTTTTATCTAGAACAACTACATGAGGAAAAAAGCCTTGTTGATTGTATTTTTCTGCAAGCGCACCGTTTTTCTCTTGTTGTTCTTTCGACAATCTATTTGCTTTCCTTCTTGGGAAATCCGCTTGAAGCATGACGTAGTTTTCTTTAGCAAAAATCTTGAATTCTTCTTGACTCCAAATTTCTTTTTCAAGTTTCATACAGGGTGCGCACCAGTCAGAACCCTGAAAGACCAATACAATTTTTTTATCCTCTTGTGACGCTATTTTTTTAGCAGCTTCAATATTTGTTTGCCATTCTTGTGACAATGAACAGATTGAGGTAAATAGAATACATAAAAGCAGGCTTGTTTTTATCATAATTGAGCTTTGATTAGACCAAGGTAGAAAAGATTATATCAGAAGGAACGATTAAAGAGGGAATAAATTTCATAAAATAACAGAACGATTGTTCTGTTATTTTCGTACGTTTGTATCGGAACGATTGTTCCAAAACAAAAAACACGATTAATATTATAAGAATGAGTGATTTAAAAAACAAAGTGGCCGTTATTACAGGAGGTAATAGTGGGATAGGATATGCAACAGCCAAACTTTTAAAACAAAGAGGTGCAAGCGTAATTATTAGTGGCAGATCCGAAGAAAGAGTGAAGAAGGCAGCAGCGGAATTAGGAGTGACTGGCTATATTGCTGATGTTAGTAAATTGGACCAGTTGGATAAATTGGTTGCAGAAGTAAAAGCGGATAAGGGGTCAATTGATATCTTATTTGTAAATGCAGGTATTTTTACTCCTGCTCCTATAGGGCAAATCTCAGAGGAAATGTTTGACCATCAAATGGGAATTAACTTCAAGGGGGCAATATTTACAGTGGAAAAATTTTTGCCGATTATAAATGAAGGAGCATCAATTATTAATTTATCATCGATTAATGCATATACGGGAATGCCAAATACCGCGGTTTATGCAGCGTCTAAGGCTGCGTTGAACTCCTACACAAGAACAGCAGCAACTGAACTAGCCCCAAAAGGAATCAGAATTAATGCTTTAAACCCAGGGCCTGTTGAAACACCGATTTTTGGAAAAACAGGAATGCCAGAAGAGCAACTGAATCAATTTGCTGCAGCTATGCAAGAAAGAATTCCATTGAAACGTTTTGGGAAAGCAGAAGAAATTGCCAAGTTGGTAGCCTTTTTAGCTTCAGACGATGCCTCTTTTATCACAGGAAGTGAATACAACATTGATGGTGGTATAAGTGTGAACCCTTTGTTAACATAATCAATTGTATTCATATCAGTAATTTTGAGGGCAAGTTAACTTGCCCTCATTTATTTTTAAAATGCCAAGAGTAAAACAATTTAATCAAGAAGAAGTAGTAGAAAAAGCGGTACACCTATTCTGGGAAAAAGGATTCCATGCCACCTCTATGCAAGATATTGTTGATACCCTAGGGATTAATAGAGCTAGTATTTACGATACTTTTGGAAGCAAAAGAGAACTATTCAATTTAACAATTGATCGATATAAAAATCAAAATGTAGAACGTGTATCCAACTTTTTGTTCAGACATTCAAATATTCGGGAAGGACTACACCTTTTATTTGAGTCCTCTATTGATGAAGGATTAGATAAAAATAAACCTAACGGTTGTTTTATTGTGAATACAACAAGTGAGTTAGGAGATGACCCCGAATTGAATCAAAAATTAGTAGAAAACAAAACAGCTTTTGAAAAAATTTATTTCGATTACTTAAAGCTTGGGGTAGAACAAAGTCAGGTTTCTCCCTATAAAGATTTAAAAGAAATAGCAAGCTATCTATTTACCTTACAGGCTGGGATAAAAGTAATTTCAAATCTTCATCAAAGCCGAGAAGACTTGATGAAGATTGTGAGTACAGGACTAACAGTACTCAACTAAGAAGGGCTTCCACAATTCTACAGAAGCCCTCCAAACTAACCAAATTGAAAAATCTTACCTAGCAACCCAACCACCAGGAAGGGAGCTAAGGTTCTGTCCGAAAGCGTGAACGCTAGGAGCAGTTGCTGCATTCATATCTACCATATGAACAAGTGGCTTTAATAAAAATGGCATTGGCGAATTATCTGGAACAGGCTCAACTGAAATTACCACGGTTTTTCCTCTCACGTCAATAGGGTAAGTATCTGCGGAACCAGTTGGAGCTGTAAAGAAATCTTCACCCGGAATAGGAGGTCCAGCATTGTTTAGAGTACCACTGAAAGGGTTTCCACTATCTGCTGCACCAAAGTTTGTAAAAGTCCCTGTAGAAATAGGGCCATTTGCCGTAACTACCCAACCTTCATATGTCCATCCACTTCCAGTTAAATCAGGTAAAGTAAATCCAGCGGTTGGAGGCATTCCGGGATTGCCAAACCATACTCCATTCATATCATTGCCATTATTCATTCCACCTGGCATTTCATCCGTTGGAGTTCTTAAAAAGTAAGAGCCTGCAGCAGTTGAAAAATCTCCAAGAGCAGGAGCAGTTGCAGTTGAAACAGGAGCATTTTTACCTGAAAAATCTCCTGCTACTAATTTTTGAGCAGAAGGCATCGGATCACTATCTGGAGATGGCTCTACTGTTAGTACAAATTTAGTTGCTGAATCTAACATCGTTTGATCAACAGTAAATGCAGATTGAGATAAAGCTCCACTGCTGTTTACTGAGAATGTACCAGTAGAAACAGGGCTTCCATTAACAATAATCCAACCTTCGTATTTATGTGTGGCTCCAAGGTCTTCTAAACCAGTTAAGTTGCTAAGATCAAAATTAGTAGCAACTGCAGGTGTTGTTGGTGCTTCATCTGAATCGTCATCAGAACAGGCTACAATTGTTAAGCAAGCTAAACTTGCTACGAGTACTTTACTATTAAAAATAGTTCTAAAATTCTTTTTCATTGTTTCTTGTGTTTTAATTACATAGACAAAAGTATTCTTGACTTATTGCCAAAGTATCACGATAGATTAACGTTTCTATGTCACTTCTAAAGTGACTAAATTTCAATGAGATATCTTAATTTCTACTTAACTTAGTTCATAAATAGATATAAAAACATTTATCTTCGACATAAAAAGTAATTGAACTGTTATGATTCTGTGATACTTTTTACGTTTCCTTTGTATAGAATTAGAATAAATATGAAAAAAGTACTCATTGTAGAAGATGATCTTGAGATCATAGACCTTCTCGAAATACATTTAACAGACCTTTCTTGTGAAGTATTAAAAGCTTTTGATGGGAAAACAGGCTTAGAGAAAGCGCTTTCAGAAAATCCTGACTTGGTTATACTAGACATTAGTCTCCCTGAAATGGATGGAATTGAGGTGTGCAGACAGTTAAGAACAAAATCTGCTGTGCCTATTATGATGTTAACGGCAAAATCAGAAGAAATAGACCGAGTGTTGGGTTTAGAAATGGGCGCCGATGATTATATAACAAAACCTTTTAGTGTAAGAGAGTTTATTGCAAGGGTGAAAGCTGTTTTTAGAAGAACAAAAATGACGGCTGAGCGGTCAGAAGTTCAACAAGGGACAATATTAGAGTATGAGAGCCTTACGGTTGATATAGAAAAGAGAAAAGTAATTGTACGAGGTCAGAAGGTAGAACTTTCCCCCAAAGAATTTGAACTATTGGTATTAATGGCTTCTCATCCAGGAAAAAGCTATAGTCGAGCAGATTTGCTAAAGTTGGTATGGGGTTATGATTTTGATGGCTACGAACATACCGTTAACTCTCACATTAACAGACTAAGGGCAAAGATAGAGGCGGACATGAACAAACCACAGTACATTATGACAACTTGGGGCGTAGGTTATAAATTCAATGAAGAATAGTATGGCAAAGAATAAAACAATCACCAACCAGCTTTTGCTAAAGCTAAGTGTTAGCTTTTTTATTTTGGTAATACTAATGGGAGCTTCTTATGTGGCAACAACAGTGTTTTTTACAGAGAGGCATTATAAAGAAACATCACAAAAGCTAAATGCCTCTTTGGCGCAAGATCTAATCAATGAGAAATTTCAAAACTCATCTCCATTCCTAGAAGATGGAAGTATTAATAAACCACTTTTTGGTGACTTAATGCACGATATGATGGCCGTAAATAGGAGTATAGAAGTATACTTATTAAGTGATTTAGGAGAAGTGTTATACTCTGTTGTTTTAGATCACTCCAACCCTAATGAGCCTACAAAAAAGGTAGATTTAGCACCTATTAATGAATTTTTGGAAGCAAAAGGGAATAAATTTGTTTGTGGAGATGATCCACGAAACCCTGATGCACCGAATATCTTTTCTGTAGCGCCATTTGAAATAGATGGAAAATCTGGCTATGTCTATATTATTTTAGCAGGAGAAGAGTTGGCAGCAGTTACAGATGCATTATTTAGTTCCTATTTCATGCAATTAGGTTTAGGTGCAGCAACTTTAACCACTATTTTTGCATTGCTGATCGGATTGTTGAGTATTTGGTTTTTAACCAAGAACTTGAGAAACATTATTCAAACGGTGAAACGATTTGAAGAGGGGGATTTATCCATTAGAATTAAAAACCCTGAAGAGTCTGATTTATCGATTCTAGCTACCAATTTTAATACTATGGCAGACACCATTGTTGCGAATATGGATGAGATTAAGTCTGTTGATAGTTTAAGGAGAGAGTTAATAGCGAATGTTTCTCATGACTTAAGAACACCATTAGCAGTTCTAAAAGGTTATGCGGAAACACTTCAAATGAAAGAAGGAAGCTTGAGCGATGAAGAGCGCAAAAAATACTTGGAAATTATTCATAGTAACTCAGATAAACTCTCAAACTTAGTAGCACAATTATTTGAATACAGTAAGTTAGAAGCAGAACAGGTAAAGCCAAATAAAGAACCCTTCTCGTTAACAGATTTGGCGCAAGACTTAGTGGCAAATTATCAAGTTTTAGGGGAGAAGAAAGGGGTTAATTTGAGTTTGAAAGTAACGAATGATGTTCCTTTAGTTTTTGCAGACATCAGTTTGGTTGAAAGAGCTCTTCAGAATTTAATGGATAATGCATTAAAATTTACACCTAAAGGTGGAATGGTTACACTAAACCTAGAGTCTAGCAACAACGATGTAAAAATCACCGTTAGTGATACTGGCCCTGGGATTAAGGAAAGTGAGCAGGTTCAGTTGTTTGAACGTTATAGACAATCTAAAAGAACAAACAATAAAGAAGGTGTAGGCCTAGGTTTAGCCATTGTAAAGAAGATTATGGAATTACATAATACAACGATTCAAATTGTTAGCAAACCAAATGAAGGAAGTTCCTTTCAGTTCTGGCTACCGAGTTACGCCGGGTAAATACTACTCTTTTGTAAATTCGTCGGTAAAATGCTGTCTGCGTTTATCTTGAGCAAACTTTTCTTGGTTAAAGTCAGCAGATTTTCCTTTTGGAATAGAAAGAGAAATCCACTCCTTTCCTTGAAGCATTTTTCCTATAAAAACAATTTGCCCAATGTGATAAGCATAATGTGCTAATTGTCGATTAATTGCTTCTACAACCGTGTGCCCTTGATTTCTAATAAAGATCTCTTTCGATAGGTCTTCTTCGGTAAGAGAGTTAATCGCATGAAACAAACAAGCCCAACCTTCTTCCCACTTATCTTGTAGTTCCTGTTTAGAAGAAATATCACTTGCAAACTCAGCCTCTCTATCTCTCCATGTTTTTTCACCATCGGAAGTTAAGAAGTCGGTCCATCTAGAGAGCATATTTCCCCAAAGGTGTTTTACGATAATGGCAATACTGTTACTGTCGGAGTTGAATTGCCAAAGCAACTGCTCTTCCGTTAACTGTTCAAATGTTTTATCCCCTAACATTTTGTAATAATACCATTGCTTCCGAATTCCTTCTAGAGAATTTAAATTCATTGTCTTATTTCTATTACTTTCTTTTTTAGCTCATCCAAAACTAAACTATCTGCGTTGCTTAACATTGGTTGAATGGGCCCTAATAAATTTGGCTGCTCAAGAGGATTTGCGCTTAAATCGAATAAGGCTTCAGTGCCATCTTGAAAACGGATGTATTTATGAGTGGAATTTCTAATGGTATAATCAGATGTTGTCGCGGTATAACCTATTTCAGAATAGGCATAATCTCTGAAAGGGCCAGTATTGCTGAGTAAGTGGCTAAAATTTTTACTGTCGTTAATACTTGAAACACTCGTTCCTGTAAGTGTAGAAATAGTAGCAAAAAGATCAGTAGAATTAATCAACGCATCTTCTGCCTCATTTTTCCTTGTAATTCCTTTTCCAGCAATTATCATAGGAACGTTAATTCCGCCTTGATAAACCTTCCCTTTGACTCTATTGCTATTGTATTCCTGAGCTACTTGACCCGTTGTTCCATTATCCCCAATAAATATGATGATGGTGTTGTCTCTTTCTTCCTGACTTAATGAGTTGATAAGTCTACCCATTTCACTATCCATAGCTTCGCACATCGCCATGAAATAAGGAAGAGGAGTTGCAGCAATACTTGCAGCATCGCTTGGCAGCGCTCCTTGGCTGTGCAAACTATCTGGAGGTAGATGGAATGGAGTGTGAGGAGCATTGTAAGCTAACCATAGAAACCAAGGTTTGCTCTGCTGCGCCGTCCAATCGATTGCTAAATCTGTAAACTTAGTGGTCGTGTATTCTAAACTTGTGCTAGATTGTCCGTTTTCAGTAAAAGTCCAATTGGTATAAGACTGAACAGCTCCGGTTAGTAATCCAGCATAATAATCTAAGCCAAAATTAAGTGGATGATTGGCATCGCTAGACAAGTGCCACTTACCAATAACAGCTTTTGCATAGTCAGAACCAATGTATTGTTGCAACGAGGACTCTGAGGTTGAAAGTTCATCTCCAACTTTTGTCACATTGGTACGAACACCGTACTTTCCTGTCAAAATAGTAGATCTAGTAGGAGTACAAGTTGGGTTTGCCCACACATTGTTAAACCGGATTCCTGAATTAATCATGGATTGAAGCACAGGCATATTTGGTTTAACACTTCCTAAACTATAGCCTGGACAAGCATCTAAACCAAAATCATCTGCGATGATTAGTAATACATTTGGAGATTCAGCTAAGCTACTAAGGATCTCTTGTTGATTCCCAATGTCGTCATTTTTACAGGCGTAAAAACAGATAAAAAGTAGAGCAAGTAGAGATATTTTATTTCTTCTCATGGAGTTATACAGTCGTTTTTATTTGAAGTTCATTTTCTAAAAATAATAGCTCTAAGTTAACGTTCTTATTCGTTATGCAACTTAATCAGTCCTTTATGAATTTATAAGAACTGATATTATTAAAAATCAGAATGTATAACCCTTTATTCAAGGAACTAAAATTGAAAGAATGGGGTAAAGAAATGTTAGTTTGTTCCATGATCTTTCGTCCAGTAATATCCACTACCATTAAAGTCTCAATTCGTTTTATTTCACCCTTATGTTGAATAGTCAAATTATTGCTAACAGGATTAGGAAATAAGTGCAATGAATATGTTTTTGTATAGAATTTATTAAGTGAGGGGCAATAATTTCTTTAATGGCGAAAAACTCATAATTGTTAATTCTACTGTGAAATAAATTGTTCGAAGAAGAGAGAGAGCCATAAGTTGTATAGCCTAACCCATTACTAATTTTTAAGAGGGAACTTCCACTTTCTCCGGGGATACCATTTAGTGTTGTAAATTCCTATATTTAATTGATTTGCTAGATCTGCGATGCCATAATTATAATAAATAGTATCTCCATTATACGAATTAGTATCTATTCTTGTCAAAGTGATTGAAGGATAACTGAACTTAAAAAAAGTACCGTTTAGGATACTACTATCTACCTTGTCAAATCCAATTCCAACCCAGCCAGTTTTTAAACCAATGGAGTCATTTAATTCTAAAACAGCAATGTCTTCTCCGCCAAAATTCCAATCATCAAAGTAATAGATATGATTTACATAACTACAATTAAATCTGGTGTTAAAATTGCCATTATCATAAACTGGGCAAGCTAAAATAGAATCATTGTTAATACTATCAGTTACAAAATTTAGAAAACAATGAGCTGCAGTTAGAACATGTTTCTTGCTGATCATGATTCCAGAACAATTGTCTGCAAGTGTATCATCGTCTTCATTAAATAATTTGATTGCTGTTCTTATAGGGTACTTATTGAGGTCAAAGTCTAAAGAAGCTTTTCTCTTTCTTGTAAAAAGTGTATTCTGAAAAATGTTTTGAGTAGGAGCAGTTTGTGGCAGAATTTCAATTAAAGTATCTATCCCAAAATTGAAATTAGTCTTACCTTGAATTAGACTAGTGTCAAAACTTACAAGCGATAATGTATCATAAATACCCGTGCTAACTGTATATTTTACAAGCGGTTTGTTTTGTCCTAGTAAGTAAAATAGGCATAAGAAAAAAGAAAATAGTTTTTTCATGGAGCATGAACCCCTATTTTCTTCTTTTAGTACAATTTGATTGAAAATAATAATTGAATTTGTAGTAAATCAATTTACCGTAAATTCAATTACTCCTCGCAATAAGTTTATAAACTTCCTGTTCTTCCACCATCCACAGGCACATTAATTCCATTGATGTATGAAGCAGCTGGAGAGGCTAAAAATGCTGCTGCTGCAGCGACTTCATGTGGTTCAGCAACTCTTTTCATCGGGACAGCATTCTCAAACTGCTGCTCAATTTCTTGGATGCTCTTACCTGTTTTACCGGCTTTATTTTCAATAATAGAGCTTAAACGTTCTGTAGCAGTAGCTCCCGGCAAAACATTATTCACCGTAATCCCATGAACACCTAATTCGTTTGCCATTGTTTTTGCCCAATTACCAACTGCTCCCCTTACTGTATTTGAAACCCCCAGACCATTCAGTGGAATTTTTACAGAAGTAGAAATAACGTTGATGATTCTTCCATAACCAGAATCTATCATGTCTTGTTTTACTCCTTGAACCAAGGTATGATTACACAACAAGTGCATGGAAAAAGCTGATATGAATTCTTCTATTTTTGCCTCTGCGATCGGACCTCCTGGAGGGCCTCCAGTATTGTTAATGAGAATATGAATTGGATCTGAAATAGCTTCAACAGCCTTCTTGACATTTTCTACATTGGAAAAATCTGCAAGAGCATAGGAGTGTTTTTGGCCTTTAGAATTATCCATTTCTGCAACAACAGCTTTCAGTTTTTCTTCATTCCTTGCCATCAATATCAGATTGGCTCCCATTTCAGCTAATTCTTTTGCAATTGCTTTTCCGATGCCTGCTGTGCTTCCACAGACTAAAGCATTCTTTCCAGTTAAATCTAAATTCATTCCGTTATTTTTTTGAAAATCGAAGTTAGTTAAAATGACACTCTATCTTAGAATTTATTAGGTTGAATTCAAGCGTTTCGAAATTTATAGCTTTCCGAATTCATATTTTTTATATTTCTTACTAACTTGGGCAGATTCATTAAACTCAAATAACATGGCAATCAGAAGACCTTTTAACTTTCAGCAATGGATTGAAGACCATAGACATTTACTAAAACCTCCAATTGGAAATAAAGTAGTGTTTGAAGATGCTGATTTTATTGTAATGGTTGTGGGTGGCCCAAATGCGAGGAAAGATTATCACTACAACGAAGGAGAAGAGTTTTTCTATCAATTAGAAGGAGAGATAACTGTGAAGATTCAAGAAGATGGTAAGGCGGTTGAAATTCCATTGAAAGCAGGAGATATTTATTTGCATCCGCCAAAAGTTCCACATTCTCCAATTCGTCAGGCCAATTCAATTGGTTTAGTAATTGAGCAGAAAAGAAAAGAAGGAGAGAAAGACGGGCTGATGTGGTTTTGCGACAATTGCAACAGTAAATTATACGATGAATACTTTGTACTGGGCAGTATAGAAAAGGACTTTTTACCAGTATTTAAAAA
>JAESST010000267.1 GCA_016763995.1 Flavobacteriales bacterium
TTCAATAGTTGTACAAATCAATCTCTTTTTAGGTGCTCACTTTACTCCGGAATACACTGCTCACAATACTCCGGTATTACATGCTCGCCTTAAACCGGTATGGGGTGCTCAGTATGACCGGCATTTCCAACTAGCGCGCATTTGTTAGGAAACCGGAGCGCTTTTGCAAAGCGTTCCTATTTTAAAAAGATATAGAAAGCCAATTCGAGAGAGTTGGATTTTTGTTAACCAACTGCTTTTTGTTTTATAATTCTGAATCACATTATCTGTGAAGTGTTTGCATTTAGAAAAGATGCTAAAAGAGGACATGAAACGTCTGAATTAGACAGGAAAATAAGGCATTATTACAAATAAGCTGCTTAAATTTTAGGGTTTTAATTTATATCATATGAAAAAAGGGATCCTGTTTTGTTTTTTATGTTCTATTCTAGGTATGAGCGGCATGCTTCAAGCGCAAAAAGATTCTACGCATTTTGTAACGACTTGGAAAACCACAAATATTGGGGTTGTTGGAGATAGCAGTATTTACATTAATGTGGACCCAAATTATACCTACAATTATGATGTAGATTGGAACAATGACGGCATTTTTGATACCTTAGGAGTAACAACGAGTATTGTGCACCAGTACCCAGATACGGGAACCTATACCGTTCGGATTAAAGGAATTTTTCCTGGAGTTTCAATGAGGGGATTAAACGGGAGTCTTTATGTTTTTAAGCTGATAGCTTTAGAGCAATGGGGAACAACGGTATGGACCCGTTTGGATAGCGCATTTTATGGTGCAATTAATATGCAATATAATGCACAAGATGTTCCCAACATTACTGCTGTGAGTGACTTAAGATATTTGTTTTTTCAGAATTTTCTTTTTAATGGAAATCTTTCTAATTGGAATGTTTCCAACATTACGAATATGGAAAGTATGTTTTATGCTTGTTTTGTTTTCAATAATGATATCTCTGGTTGGGATGTTAGCAATGTGACAGATATGTCTTCTATGTTTATAGGAGTGGATATGAGTTTTAGTTTAGATGTTTGGAATGTATCGGCTGTTACCAAAATGGATCAAATGTTTCAAGAATCAGCTTACAATCAACCTCTAAACTCTTGGGATGTTTCTTCGGTAACCACTATGCACTTGATGTTTTTAAGTTCAAATTTTAATCAAGCCTTAAATAATTGGGATGTTTCCTCGGTGACTGATATGGGCTCAATGTTTGGTCGGGCTGATTTTAATCAACCGATTGATAACTGGGATGTTTCTAATGCAATGAATATGAGAGGAATGTTTTCTTATTCTACTGCTTTTAACCAAGCTATAAATAGTTGGGATGTTTCTTCAGTTGCGAATATGGAATATATGTTTTATGAAACCAGAAATTTTGATCAACCTTTAGACAATTGGAATGTTTCTAATGTGACCAACATGAATGGAATGTTTATTGGGGCCTACAATTTTAATCAATCATTAAGTTCTTGGGATGTATCGAATGTCACCACTTTTGCGAATGCTTTTGATTCAACAGCATTATCTTTAAAAAATTACGACGATTTACTCACGAGCTGGAGTGCACAAAATGTAAAAAATGGGGTGCCATTTGGTGCAGCAGGTTTAGATTATTGTTTGGGCAATGCAGCACGAATACATTTACAAAATAACTTCTCTTGGACTTTTACAGGAGATACCTTGGATTGTTTAACAGTTGGAGTAGAAGAAGCTTTAGCTGAAAGCAACAAGGAAGTGTTTAAGGTTTATCCCAATCCATCAGAAGGTAGAATAACTTTAGAGTTAGAGAAGCTAAACCAAAATTCAGAACTGCTCTACATTTACAACACTAAAGGGCAATTGATGCAGACCGAACGAATCACGGCCTTAAAACAAGAGCTAGACCTTTCTTCATTAAAAAGAGGACTGTATGTATTGAAATTTGCTTCTATAAGTAAACGAGTTGTTTTAACTGAGTAGGACTTTGTTCTTTGAGCAAAACGTGCATTTCGATACTATTTTATCGCAGCTTGAGTAAAAATGTGCATTTCGATACATTCCTCATACTTCGGAATACTCAATGTACAATTTTTGTATCGAAAGGCGCTATAAAATCACTCAATGTACATTTTGGATCATCACAAATGACGATAGGAACGCGGTAATCTATTCCTAACCGTCATTGCGACCTACGAATATTACCGACATGGGCCACTAAAAAGAACCGTTTTAGGAGATTGGAATGTACAAGGAATTGATTTTGCCTATACCATTCAAGGTTGGCTAAAAGGAGTGAACTCAAACACCCTGCGTAAAGATCGAGACATGAGAAAAGACGGAATTGCCTCTGCCAACAACAACGAAGAAGTTGCAGTAGATGCAATGGGCTACAATTTGGGCTATTACCTAAACGATTATTCAGCTGTTGGAAGCCCAAGTGCAAACTTTGAAGCCAACATTGAGAACAGTTACATTGCAAGCAATATGGATCAGTTATACAATGGCAATATTGCTTACATGACTACTGCCTTTTCTAACAATGCATTGAGTTCCTCAGGTCCTCAAGCCATGATTTATAGCTACGATCAATTGAATAGAATTAAGGGCGCAGAAGCATTTACTGATATTAATATAACAAGCAACCAAT
This sequence comes from Flavobacteriales bacterium, assembly GCA_016763995.1. Lineage (GTDB taxonomy): Bacteria > Bacteroidota > Bacteroidia > Flavobacteriales_E > Vicingaceae > NORP294. The sequence goes on from JAESST010000267.1 coordinate 2,637, forward strand.
GGGGAACAAGTACTCCGCAATCGGAACCCTACAAAACGAGTTATATTTATGATGCCAATGGAAACATTACTGAGCTCACAAGAAAAGGAGCTGCAGGGGAAGACATGGATAACTTTAGTTATAAATACCATCAAAGCGAATATGAAAGTCCTTCAGAAATTACCAATTGGGAAGGGAAGGAGACGAATCGATTGTTAGCTGTATTAGACGTTGTAAATAATGGCACCGAAGGCTTAGATTTAAAACCTGGACAAGCATTTGATGACATAGATGTAACGCAAAACAATTACGCTTACGATGAAATAGGAAACCTGATAAAAGATGAGCAAGAAAATATTGCGAACATTGAATGGACGGTCTCCGGAAAAGTAAAAGCCATTAAACGTGGAGATAGATTAAACTTCGATACTTCAACACAACCCGACCATCCCACACCGTGGGAGTTGCTAAGATGAAAGCTATAAATACAACCGCTAATTTCTCGCAGTAATTAATGAAAACAATATTGATTTATCTAAGATAATTTACCCGATCCCAACAAAATATCTTGTAAATATTGACCAATTAAAAGGGCTAGAAAGTGTAATGATATACAATCTACAAGGTAAGCTAGTACAAGAAGAAAAAGCAAGCTCAGGTGTAGAAACAACATTTGAGCTTCCGAACCCGAAGGAATGTACCTTCTACAGATTCGATTTAAAGATGGAACAGTAAGGAGCGAGAAGGTGATTAAGAATTAATAATCTTTAAATGACGAATTACTAATGATTAATCCCAAAGGGGATTCGTAATAACGAGATAAAAGTAGTGCTATCAATTGAATTTCAATACTAATTAGCTAAAATAAATTAGGTCACTCTTTTTATGCTTTTTAAGCAGGTCTATAAACATTCCTTGGATAATCCAATACATTCAGCATTTTACTTTCTAATTCCTTTAAAGCATCTTTAGCAATCCACTGTGCTGTTTTATTCTCTTTTTGTGCTATTTCTTTTGACAATTGAATAGCTGCAACATTCAAATCTCTATTTCGTTTCCCAATACTTCTCAATGCCCAATTCACGGCTTTCTTTACATATAATCTTTCATCTGTTGAAGCTTTCATTAGAAGTGGGAAAAAGTTGATATAAATAGTATTTGCTGCTTTTTTATCTGCCATACAATATGCAGCCATAGTTGCAAATCCTGCTCTTTTTTCAAACTCCTTTTCTCTTTGTGTCCATTCTAATATTTTAGAGTGAGCTAAAGGGCTTTTGGCAATAATGCCCATAGAAAATGAGTCGCATATTTCCCAATTTGTAAAGTGAATTAGCCATTTTTCTGCTAACTCATTCGTGAGGAATTTTGGCCGAAATATTTTGCTGCATAATAGTTTAGCTTCGTAAATATTACTATCAAAAAGCTGTACTGCTAAGCTTTCATCTTTTCCAATCTCTCTTGCTAATACATTTAGATCTTTTATATAAATTCCTAAAGCATTAGTAGACTTTACACCGAACTTCTGTTCCTTATAAAGAACTTTCTCAGGATTTGCTAATGCTTTTAATCGATAAATAACATCTTTAAGTATCATCTCGTTTTTTGAATTGAAGTCATCTTAAAGATCTTTTGATCTTTAATTTCATAGATCATGGTCACTTCAAAAGCTGTCTTATTTCCTCTAGCTCCAGTAACGGATTCATGATCGATTACTTTATTGTCGAAACTTAGTCGATTAACAATAGTAGAATGAAGTTTTGGCGATTCCTTGAAGAGCTCTTCGAAAATGTTCCGAATTTGCTCTGTTCCTTGGGCTCTTAGTTGTCCACTGTTAAAATCATATAATGTTATGTCTTCAGAAAAGTAAGACATAAATCCTTCAATATCTTGTCTGTTATACGTAGCCAAACTAGCTTCAACAATTTCTTCTGGCGTTTGCGTTTGAGAAATAAATGAAGTGGAAAGAAGTAATAGTAATACCATGTAATTTCTCATAAGTCTATTTTTTTGCTTCAATTAAGTCCCACTTGTTACCATAAATATCTTCAAATACTAATACTCTACCCCAAGTTTCCTGAACTGGAGGTCTGATAATAGAAACTTGATATTTGATAAGGTTTTGATGATCTTCATCAAATGAGTCAGTATGAAGAAATAAGAAAACACGTCCCCCGCTTTGATTCCCGATAAAATTCTTTTGTTCATCATTGGCAGCTTTCGCTAGGAGTAGAGCACAAGAATTACTCCCTTTCGGACGAACCAAAACCCATCTTTTTGTATCGCTTAATCGAGTATCTTCGAGTAGCTCAAACTTTAATACTTCGGTATAATATTGAATTGCTTCGTTGTAGTCTTTTACCACAAGTGCGATATGCATTAAATTTTGCGACATATATTTAAAATGAATGAAAGATAAAAATAAGCGTTAAAACCTGAGTTCGATTATTAGTTAGAAATTCAGATTTTCAGAAGTAGCACTATACAAGGCGGATTTTTAGAGATATAACAGGTTCTGAATTCTTAAGAAAAACTAAGTTCAGGAATAAAGAAAATAAACTTCTTTTAATTCTTAACACTTAATACATCTCGTTCGATTAAATTTGTAAAAAAAAAAATGAATTTCCATACCAGAAAATGGGTTAAGCCCGAAGATCTGAATCCTAACAACAACCTTTTTGGAGGTAGGTTGTTACAATGGATAGATGAAGAAGCTGCCTTGTATACTATGATTCAATTAGATAATCGAAAAATTGCGACGAAGTACATTTCAGAAGTAAATTTTGTAAGTTCGGCAAAACAAGGAGATATTGTAGAGTTGGGAATTCAAGTAGAAAAATTTGGAACAACATCTATTACCCTAAGTTGTGTGGCAAGAAATAAGATGACACGTAAACCTATTCTAACCATTGAAAACATTACAATGGTAAATTTGGGAGAGGACGGGAAAGCTAAAGCGCATGGTAAAACAAAATTAGAATACATAAAAAACAGATTAAATGAAGAAGATTAGTTTATTAACGATAGCTGTTGGATTTACTATCGCAGCATTTGCATGGGGACAAACTGGACATAGGACGGTTGGAAAAGTAGCAGAAAACCATTTGAGTAAAAAAGCAAAAGTGGCCTTAAAAGAAATTATGGGCCATGAATCTCTTGTAGAAGCTTCCACTTGGATGGATGAGATTAAGAGCGATCAATCCTTTAAATATGCAAATCCGTGGCATTATGTAGCGATTCCTGAAGGGCAAACTTATGCTACAGCAGAGCACGCAAAAGGAGGAGATTCGTATGAAGCAATTGGTCGTATGATTGCAATTTTGAAAAACCCTGAGGCGAAAACAGAGGAAAAACGAAATGCTGTTCGCATGTTAGTTCACCTTGTGGGCGATTTTCATCAACCTTTACATGTTGGAAATGGAGAAGATAGAGGTGGAAATCAAGTGAAAATAAAGTGGTTTTACAAAGATTCTAACCTTCACCGTATTTGGGATTCTGGAATGATTGACGATAAAAATTTGGGATATTCTGAATTAGCTGAAATGATAGACCATCCTAAAAGTTCAAACGAGTCGCTTTATAGCACAGATTTAAATGTATGGGTGTCAGAAGCAGTAGCCTTACGACCTCAAATATATGACACCGGTGGAAAAGACAACCTTACTTATGAATATGCTTATAAAAACTGGGCGACAGTTAAAAATCAATTATTCAAAGGAGGAGTTCGTTTAGCACAAATATTAAATGATATTTATGGATAATACAGCAGATCAGAACAGGAAGTTGGCCATTTTTGCCAAAATAAGTTGGTTCGAAGGAATCTCATTTTTAGTTTTACTGCTAATAGCTATGCCTTTAAAGTGGGTTTTTGAAATGCCATTGGCGGTTAAATACGTTGGCTGGGCGCATGGAGCATTGTTCATTGCTTATGCATTTCAGTTAATTTATGTTGGACTTACTTACAAATGGAAGTTTTCAAAAATTGCTTTGTATGGAGTTTGTTCTTTAGTGCCAATAGCACCTTTCTGGGTAGAAAAGAAAGTGAAGGCAGAGATGAAAACACTAGTATCAGATTAAAAGAAGCTACTTTTAATTGAAATGTTAATTTAGACAATTCAAAAATTACAGTATGGATTTTGAAGATATCAGACCTTATCATGATAGTGAGGTTAAAGAAAAAATAAATAGTTTACTAAAGGAAGAGCAGTTTAAGCAAGTCATTGAACGTGTAATGCCTGAGATTCCTTTCCCTTTGTTTGAAAGACAAATGCGAAAAATAGATACCATCTATGATTTTCAATTAAAAGTAGTAGTTCCTTTATTAGATAAACTCCTTTCAAACTCTACTGACGGCCTTTCTTACAACGGAATTGAGAATTTAAATAAGGAAGAAAAGTATCTTTTTGTTTCAACGCATAGGGATATCGTGTTGGACTCTGCATTAATGAATTATGCTTTACTAAAAGAGGGTTTTTCAACTGCAGAAATAGCCATAGGAGATAATCTGATGAAAATTCCTTGGATTGTTGACTTGGTGAAATTAAACAAGACTTTTATTGTTAAACGTTCTCTTTCAAAAGAGAAAAAAATAGATGGTTCAACTCATCTTTCTAACTACATTAGTTACACCATTAAAGAAAAAGAAGAGAACATCTGGATTGCACATAAATCGGGGAGAAGTAAAGATGGGAATGATCGAACAAATGCTAGTCTAATTAAGATGTTCAACTTGGGTGGTGACTCTGAAAATGCACTAGAAAACATCAAAAGATTAAATATTTGCCCTGTTTCTATTTCTTATGAATACAATCCCTGCGATGCATTAACCTTACCTGAGTTAATGACTATTGCAAAAGGGGAGAAGTATGAAAAACAAGCAATGGAAGATCTAATCCATATGGGACAAGGATTAGAAGGAAAAAAAGGTAAGATTGAAGTTAGTTTTGGTCGTCCGTTGAATGGATTAATTGATGGGGTAGAGTTGCCTGCTATGAATCAAGGTTTGTTTGCTCAAATTGCTAAAACAATAGATCGAGAAATCTACAGTACTTATAAGTTAATGCCTAGTAATTATTTAGCATTTGATTTATTAAATCAGATAGATACACATTCAAATGAATACTCTATAGAAGAAAAGGAGCAATTTGAGGCGTATGTAGATTCTAAACTTTCCGGAATAGAAGGAGATGAAGCATTTAAAAAAGAGACTTTTTTGAAGATGTATGCCTGCCCTGTAAAGAACAAAGAAGCATTGTATAATCACGAATTTGTAAAGTGATATTAAAGAGGTTTATTATAAAACTTGAATATTAAACTCTTTCCTTATATCAGAAAGTGGGCTATTAAGATATGGCCTGTATGCTGAAAATGGCCAAGGCTTACTCATCCTTTTTGCTCTGAGAATTGCTTTTGGAATCGTTACTAAAAGATGAACTATATTTTTTAGTATATGGCTAAA
>JAESST010000268.1 GCA_016763995.1 Flavobacteriales bacterium
ATGGTGGAGGAATAACGAATATGGATCAGATTAATAGTTTATTTAAACTAGGAATAGAAAAGGTTATCCTGAACTCAGTTTTAGATCAAAATTTGCAGTTGGTAAATGAAGCGACGGAGAAGTTTGGATCTCAAAGTATTGTTGCTTCAATTGATGTGAAGAAGACAATCTTTGGAAAGTATCAGGTTTACACGAGGTCTGGACAACAAAAGTCAAAATTAGGTTTAGAAGAATATCTTAGAAAAGTACTTAATTCGGGCGTTGGAGAATTAATCCTGAATTCGATTAATAATGAGGGAACCTATGATAATTACGATTTTAAGTTAATAGAACTCGTCGCTAAAATGACTAAAATTCCTCTTGTGGCATGTGGAGGGGCAAATGGCCTTGAAAGCTTTAATGTTGCTATAGATAGCGGTGCTTCAGCGGTCGCTGCAGGAAGTTTATTTGTTTACCGAGGAAGAACGAAAGGAATCCTGATAAATTATCCTTCAAAGAGAGAACTAAGCAGTATCAATTTAGGTTGAAACTAAGGAAATAAGTAACATTGCTTTAAATTTGGATAGTGGATAATAATAGCTATATACAGTGTTCTAGAACGGTTATGGATAACATAGTCGACCCAAACATAACTTTTGATAAAGAAGGAGTTTGTAACTATTGGTATGAGTACCATAAGAAGGCAGAGGAGAAGCTAATACATGGAGATGAGGGTAAGCTTAAGTGGCAAAATGCTATTGAAGAGATTAAAGGCTATTCAAAGAATAAGAAGTACGATTGCATTATTGGTGTAAGTGGAGGAGTAGACAGTACATATGTCGCCTACTTGGTAAAGAAAGCTAAACTTCGACCATTAGTTGTTCATTTCGACAACGGATGGAACTCTGAGATAGCAGTTGGTAATATCAATAAGATTATTGAATACTTAGATGCTGACTTATATACCTTAGTAATTAACTGGGAGGAGTTTAGAGATTTACAGCGTGCTTATATAAAGGCTGGGGTTGTTGATATTGAAGCATTGACTGATCATGCGATATTTGGAACTTTATATAGAGTTGCTGCAGAAAAGAACATTAAATACGTGATCGGAGGATTAAACGTCGAGACAGAGCAAGTAATGCCTAAAACTTGGAATTACAGTAAAATTGATCATGTCAACATATTAGATATACATCGTCAATATGGCGAGTTAGAATTGAAGACTTTTCCAATCTTTAATACGATTCGGAAAAAGTATTATTTAAACTTTAAGAAACTGACCTTTGTTTCCCCTTTAAATTGGGCTCCTTATAATAAAGCTGAGGTTAAGGAAATTATCTCAGAAGAAATAGGATGGGTAGATTATGGAGGAAAACACCATGAATCAATTTTTACCAAGTTTTATCAGAACTATATTCTTCCTACAAAATTTAGAATAGACAAGAGAAAAGCTCATTTGTCCAATTTAATTTGTTCAGGCCAACTGACAAAAAAAGAAGCTTTAAAGGAGATGGAACTTCCTTTGTATGACAAACACGAGTTAGTAGAGGATAAAGAGTTTGTATTGAAGAAGCTTGGATTTGACGAGAAGGAGTTTGATGAAATTATGAGAGCTAAACCCAAAAGTCATTTTGATTTCAAGACGGAACTACCAATTGATGAGCAATTCCCTATTTTGAAACCAATCAAAAGAATTTATAAAGCAATAAAAAGGTAAATTGATATGAAATTGAAATTTGCAATTGTTGGTTGTGGCCGAATTGGAAAAAGGCATGCTGAGCATATAAGAAATAATGGTGAGTTAGTTGCAATTTGCGACATTATTGAAGAGAGAGCCGATGAATTGTCAAACGAATATTCTTGTGAGAAATACTACAGTATAGAGGAACTTTTAGAAAACGAAAAAGAAATAGATGTGATTGCAGTATGCTCGCCTAATGGGCTGCATTTTGAGCATACCATCAAATCTTTACAGGCGGGAGTTCATGTCTTGTGCGAGAAACCTATGGCATTGAGTTCTTACGATTGTGGTGAAATGATTAAGGAAGCGGAGAAAGTAAATAAAAGATTATTCATTGTTAAGCAGAATAGGTTTAACCCTCCGGTAGCTGAATTAAAGAAATTGATTGAAAATGGAACGCTTGGAAATATCCTTAGTGTTCAATTAAGTTGCTTTTGGAACAGAAATGAGGACTATTATAAGAATAGTTGGAAGGGAACAAAGAACTTAGATGGAGGTACGCTCTATACCCAATTTAGTCATTTTATTGATTTATTATATTGGTTGATTGGAGATGTAAAGGAAGTAGAAGCCTTCGGCGAAAATCTGCAACATCAAGGTATCATTGAGTTTGAAGATACAGGTGTTATTTGTATGAAATTCAAGAATGGAGCATTGGGTACAATTAATTATACTGTAAACAGCTTCGAGAAGAATATGGAAGGTTCACTGACTGTGTTTGGATCTAAAGGAACAGTAAAAATTGGAGGACAGTATCTCAATGAATTAGAGTACCAAAATATTAAGGACTTTGAAATTTCAGGACTTCCAGAAGGGAATCCTGCGAACAGCTATGGCCAATACCAGGGTAGTATGTCAAATCACGATAAGGTGTATGAAAATGTTGTAGACGTACTTCAGAATGAAGGATCTATTGCAACAAACGGTTTTGAAGGATTAAAGACGGTGGAGATTATTGAAAAGATTTATGAAAAATATAGAAGGGGCTAAGCAACATCAAGTAGGGATAAAAGATTGTTCTTTTGGAAATGGTTGTACAGTTATTGAGCCAGTGAATCTTTATGGAGTGGTCTTTGGTGAAGAGACATTTGTAGGGCCTTTTGTCGAAATTCAAAAAAATGTAACAATAGGCAGTAGGTGTAAAGTTCAGTCGCACAGTTTTATTTGCGAATTTGTAACTATTGGAGACGATTGTTTTATAGGTCATGGGGTAATGTTTATCAATGATTTATTCCAAGAAGGCGGTCCTGCAAATGGTGATAAAGCCAAATGGAAGAGCACTCAAATAGGGAATGATGTTGCCATTGGCTCAAACGTTACTATGCTACCAGTTTCGGTTTGCGATAATGTAGTGATAGGAGCAGGAGCAGTTGTCACAAAAGATATTGTTAAGAAAGGAATTTATGCAGGTAATCCTGCCAAGTTAATTAGAGAGTTATAGTATATGCAATTTGTTGATTTACATAAGTACCATGAGTCTATTAGTGGTCAAATTGATTCTGTGATAAAAGAAGTTATTTCGGAATCAGCTTTTATTGGCTCAAATGGGAATCGTTTCATCAAGGAATTTGAAACTAAATTTTCTGAATTTATTGGAGTTTCAAATTGTGTCGCCTGCGCGAATGGAACGGATGCAATAGAGATTGCTCTCGTTGCTTTTGGAATAGGAGCAGGAGATGAAGTTCTAGTGCCTGCTTTAAGTTGGTATTCTACTGCAGAAGCAGTTGCTAGTATTGGAGCTACTCCAATATTTGTTGATGTAAATAAGGAAAACTGTAATATTGATGTAAGCAAAATTGAGCGTTTAATCAATGCCAAAACAAAAGCAATTATCCCTGTTCACCTATATGGGAATCCCGCAGATATGGTCGAGATAATGATAATTGCCGAAAAACATAAACTAATTGTTATTGAGGATTGTGCACAGTCTCATGGTGCTATGATAGATGGGAAGGTTGTTGGTAGTATTGGCGATGCGTCTACATTTAGCTTTTATCCTGGAAAAAATTTAGGAGCTTTTGGAGATGCAGGAGCTATGTTATTTAAGAATGTCAATGTAGCAAAAATTGCACGTCAGATTAGAAACCATGGACAAGAAGAGAAGCATACACATATTCGTTTGGGGCGTAACTCTAGAATGGATGGACTACATGCAGGTATTCTATCGTTGAAACTAGATGGGCTAAATGAACAAAATCAGAAAAGAATTGAGGTAGCAAAGAGATACAACGAGTTAATACACGCTAATATCGTAAAACCTGCTATTCATGAAAATATTAAGTCAGTATTTCATCTATATGTGATTCAGGTTGAAGATAGAGAAGGGCTAATTGAGAAATTCAAATCACAAGGAATCCCTTTTGGAATACATTACCCAAAACCGCTTCCTCACTTGGCCCCTTTTAATATCGAAGGAGGATATGAATCTGCGAACCATGTTTGTGGTAGGATTCTTTCGCTTCCAATACACCCTTTCTTATCAGAAGAAGAAATTCAATTAGTAGCAAATGAAGTAAATCAACATCACAGTTGTTAGGCTTCCAACTTTTAAATAAGAAGATTTTTTTATTCTCTGCCCAGGCATGGGGGGGAATGTTTTTATCGAAGCATCATTATGCAATCACATTAGCTGAGAGAGGAAATACTGTCTACTTTATTAACCCTCCATTGAATCGCTTTAAAAAGCTAGAGGTGAATAACAGTTTCGTTCATGAAAATCTTTTTATTGTAAGCTATGGGTTCTTTGGAATTCAAAACATTCGGTTTCATAGTCCTTTTATTTATAAAATCTTGAATAAGTTTAATCTGCTAAGATTAAAAAGGAAGTTGTCTTTTCAACCAGATATCGTTTGGAATTTTGATTTTTATGGATATTGTGATAATTCAGAGTTTAAAAAGTCATTGAAAATTTCCCATCAAGTCGATTTTATTCCCGAAGAGTTTAAAAAGAATGTAACAGGAGCAGATGTACTATTTTCTGTTGCAAAAGAAATTCTTGAAGATCTGGCTGAGCCTAATGTTCCTTCTTTTCTAGTTAATCATGGTATACATGAAGAGTTTTTCAACTTAGATACATTACCAATTGCAGAGAATGGAAAAGTAAAGCTTGGGTATGTAGGGAATTTACTTCGATCAAGTGTTCATTATAGTTTATTGACACAGCTTATTAAACAAAACCCTGAAGTAGAATTTGTTTTAATTGGGAACTATGAACCTTCAAATATAGGAGGGGCGAATAACCCTGAAGGGCTTGCCTTTGTTAATCAAGCTAGGCAATACGAGAATGTAGTCCTAACTGGAGTTCTCAATAAGCAGGAATTATCAAAAAAAATGCAAGAAATGGATTTATTCCTTATTGCATACGTTAAAGAAGGAGATTCATGCAGAGGCACTAATTATCATAAGGTAATGGAATATCTTGCAACTGGGAAAGTAATCGTATCAAATTTCGTATCAGCTTATGAAAATCAGGATTTATTAGAAATGATAGACAGAGATGATAACGAAGAAGAGATTATTTCATTATTCAATCGAGTTGTAAATAATTTGGACAAATACAATGCTTCTGAAGAGATGGATAAGCGAATTGCTTTTGCGAAGGATAACTTATACAGTAAACAGTTAGACAGAATTGAATTAATTTTAGCTGAATTGTAAGAATTTTAATACAAGATTATGTTACCAAATTTTATTTGTGTAGGTGCGCAAAAGGCAGGCTCATCGAGTTTGTATAAGCTATTAAAGTCGCATCCCGAGCTTCATGTCTCTGAACAAAAAGAGATTCACTATTACAATATTGAGGAGAACTACAATAAGGGGCTAGACTATTATAAGAGTTTTTTTAATGAAGGCTATCAAGAACAAAAACTAATAGGAGAGTTTACACCTGACTATCTACAATATACTTTTGTGCCCGATAGAATAAATAAAGATTTAGGAAACATTAAAATCATCATCATTCTTCGTCACCCAGTTACTAGGGCATACTCTCAGTTCAATTTTCATAAAATGAATAAACATGAGGAAATGGATTCTGACTTTGAGTCTTGTATGAGAGATGAAGAACTAACATTAGGAATTAAGAGTAGAGAAGAGTGGTATTACCCTGCGTATTATCGTTCGAAAAGTATGTACTTTGAGCAAGTAAAAAGGTATGTAGAGGTTTTTGGAAAAGAGAACGTTCAATTAGTGGTTTTTGAAGAGATGATCAAGGATCGTCAAAACCCCAACTTGATTGAAACATGCCGATTTTTAGGTGTAAATGATCAACATAAGTTTGTATCAAATCATTCTAATCCAACAATACTAAATTTTAATACCGGTTATATTAAAACGTTAAGAGCTTTTAAAGACTTTTTGTTGAAAGTAGTGCCAGAAAAGATAATGAGACCAATCACTGATAAAGTGATCCAACAAACGTATCAAAAACCTCAGAAGTTGGATAAACAACTAAAAGATAAACTTTACAATGAGTACTTTCTGAATGATGTAAAAAAACTAGAGGAGTACTACGGGATTGATCTATCAATTTGGAACGCATAAGTTAATAGAATGAAGGTCTCAGTAATCATTCCAACCATTAATCGATATGATGATCTTAAAGAGAGCATTAAGTGTCTCTTAAAACAAGATTTCAAAGAGTTTGAGATTATTATTATTGATCAGACTGAAGGTGGTGATTCAAATTCATTAGGAGAATACCATAAGAATGAGTTGATTAAATATTACCGTTCAGATATAAAGTCTGCCTCTGCTTCAAGAAATATTGGAATAGGGATAGCAGAAGGAGTGGTTTTACTTTTTATTGATGATGATGTAATCATTGAAGACAAAAAATTTCTTCAAAATCATTTCAGACATTATGCTGATGAATTGATTCATGGAGTTGTTGGTTGTCCTCTAGAAAAACAACTGAATCAAAAGGTCCGTTATGAAAGACATTGGATGAGCTATCGTGATCAAGAAGTAGCTTGGCTTTACTTTCCTAGTAATTATGGGTGTAATACATATGTAGCTGTTGGTAGGTCAAATAATCTGTCTGTAAGAAGAACTTCAGCAATTGAAGTTGGCGGTATGGATGAGAATTATGAGAGAGGAGCACACCGAGAAGAAGCAGATTTTTGTCTCAGATTAACAAGAAAATTTGGGCCGTTATTTTTTGACCCCAATGCAAGACTCATACATGTCGGAAACAAGCAAGGAGGTATTCGATCTTGGAACGATAGTCAATTTGTTAAGGCAGAGCATAATGTTGTAGGGGCTATTTACTTTGATTTAAAAATAGCACACTTAAAGTATAAACTTGAGTTCCATCTGGCAACATTAAGGTACTTTGTGCTTAATAAAGTAATTTTATCTCGACCGGGGTTATATTTGATTGTTCTGAAAAGATTGATTAAATCATACAAAATTGCTAGAGGAAACCTAAAAAATGGAGCAATCAATTTTAAATCTTAATTATTCTCATATTATTTTGACTCAATTAACTGAGATCAGATAAAAGACAATGTCATGAATATTCTTTTATTAACAGAACATTATAAACCTAAAGTAGGAGGTACAGTTTCTTACGTAGAAAATATCTCTAAAGAACTATCAAAGAAAGGGAATCATGTCTTTCTTTTGATACCTGTAAGTGGTATCAATGAATTAGCTTATAAAGAGAAGAGTGACTTTTTGACCATTTTAGAATTAAGTGTTTGTAAAGATGAGGCAGGAATCTTTGCTCCTTCTGGAAGATCTGAATTAATCAATTGGATCACTAAAGATTTGATATTATTATGCAATGAACTTAAGATTGAAATAGTTCATTTACTATATGGGCTCTTTTTAGCAGGAGTTCTACCAACAGATGAATTGAGAAGTAATGGAGTCAAGACATTTCATACTATTCACAATATTCCACCATTGGAATGTTCTACTTCTTGGAAGAATGATCGAATAGACTATTACCTCAAAGATGAATTAAGAAAGTATTTTGTAAGGTTGGTAAACAAAAGAAGGATTTTGAAAAATAAGTTTGATGGTTATATTGTGCCTAGTAACGTTGTTAAAAATGAGCTACATAAGTACTTAGGCGGGGCTAAAATTAAATCAATAGCCCATGGAGGAGCAGAATATATTGACACAAGAGTATTAAAAAAAGGCCAAAATAATAAGCTTTCAATCTTGACGGTTGGTGGAATAGTGCCACACAAAAACCAGAATCAAATCCCTGATATTTCCAACTACTTAAGGGAGAATGGTGTTGATTTTGAATGGAACATAATAGGACCAGTTAGGAATAAAAGATATTATGCCCAATTGAAGAAGGAGATTGAAAGACTGAAGCTGGAAGAAATAGTTTTTGTTCATAATAACATAGATAGTAAACAGCTTAGGCAGTATTATGAGACTTCAGATATGTATATTCATTTATCTACTGAAGAAGGGTTTTGTATGACTGTTTTGGATGCAATTTCTTACGGAATACCAACTTTGGGGAGACCTACAGGAGCAATCGTAGAAATGTTGAGTGAAGTGGATGGTGTGATTTTAGACTTAAAACAAGGTTATTTATCAGAAATAATTAATCATTATGTTAAAATTGTGGAGTCGATAAAGATAGAGGAAGAGAAGCTTATGCTTTTCAAGGAGAAATATACTTGGTCAAATGCCGCAAGTCAATTAATGGAGGTTTACAGTGCTGAGTAATAGAAATGACGAAAAGAGCATAAGGGTTTAACTAGAAAATATTAACTTTTGTAGAAACTTATCCGTTAAACTAAATTGATAAGGAATTGAATAAGGATGTATGATAATATAATTGGACATGGATTACTAGACTACATTGTAGTTTTAACTTTTGTTTTGTATGCAATCTATGCGGCCTTAACAAGAACTCATCGAATACTATATATTCTACCTGCTGCAGTTAGTTTTTTCTTCTTTATTCAAGTTGGACCATTGATCACTCCTGATAAAGTTGTACCCTTTATCTTTCTAGTTTTTGTAATGTTTCGCTATGGGGTGGGGTATTTTAAAATTCCTTACACCTCTTTATCAAAATGGTTGCTTGGAGTTTTTTTTATGATTTGTATTGCATTTTTTATTGGAGGATTTTATACACAGTATTATGGGAATTTAATCAACTCTCCTCATCTGTCAAATCGCTTATATATTCAACTTATTGGTTATGCAAATTCAATCTTTATTTTTATTATCGTTCGGAGAGAATGTATTCTGCAGAATAACATTTACCGCTTGTTAAAATCATTTATTTGGACAACAAGTATCTTGGCTATTTATGGGGTCTATCAATATTATGCTGATCAGTTTGGATTACCATATCGAGGAATGATTCGTTCTGCATCAATTGTAGATTATGCTCACTTAAAGATTGGAGAGGAATCCTTTTTTAGAGTAAATTCTTTAGCAAGTGAGCCTAAACGCTTGACATATTTTATAGTTATTGGAGTGATTATTTTGATAAAATACAAAGATTATTTTTTTGGTAAGATTGGAAAGATAATGACGGTGGCTCTTATCGTAGCTCATTTGTTAGTTTTGTGGTGGACATATTCGACTTCTATTTATATCTCGTTAGCTGTTTTCATAGGAGGACTAATGTTTTACGTTTTGTTTCTGAATTACAATAGGCGACTAATGAGAACCCTTGTGGTAGCGAGTCTAATAGGAGTTGGGGGGTATTTTTCCCAGCAGCAAAACTTAAATAAGCTCTATGAAAACAGGGTTGACGAACAGCTTGAAAATGAAGACGTTCGTTCCGAGGTTAAAGGTGTTGATTACCTTCAGAGTTACCCAGGGTTATTTATATTTGGCATAGGCCCCGGTATGTATAATTTTGCCTTAGCAATAGAATATCCTGGTAAAGCTGGTCTTTCTCCATTAGGAGAAATCTTAATACCTTTTAACTCAGCCTTCTTAACATATGTTTACGATTTCGGAATTTTAGGGTGTTTCATAATAATATTCCATTGTTAAGGCTAATGTTTAATAGGCGTTACAATAGGAATCAACTGACCTTATTTATTTTCTTTATCTTCTGTGTCTGTATTACTCTTAACCCAACCCCAACTTTATTCTTGTTACTAGGAGCATTTGATGCCGAAGAACTTTTTTGTTATGAAGATTAAGTTAATAATACGAGAATCTTCTCCCGAATTTAATAGCATTGAAAAAGTATTCAATACTCTTCTTCCTTATTTGGAAGTTGAAAAAAAAGTTCTTCCATTCTCCTGTCATGGGTTATGGAATAAAGTATTCAACTTTATATCTTTACACAAATTTAGAAACGATATAATTCATTTATCTGGGCACGAACATTATTTGTTTGCTTTACCATTATTCAGAAAAAGTATTCTGACAATTCATGACATAGAAGGGGTCTATCGCTTAAAAGGCTGGAGGAAGTGGATCTTTAAAAAGTTATGGTACGACCTGCCAATAAGGAACTCTGAGGTCATAACAACAATATCTGAGTTTAGTAAGAAAGAAATAGAATCTCTTGGAAATTATAAAAAAATAATAAAGGTTATCCCTAATCCCCTTACTTTACCATTGACCTATGAACCTAAAGTATTCAATGTTCAAGAACCGAGAATTTTACATATTGGTACCAAACCAAATAAAAATGTATCACGATTATTAGATGCGGTAATGGGAATCAATTGTTCACTAGTTGTTATTGGAAAATTAAGTGAAGAACTAATTATTAAGGCAAAAGAGAATCAAGTGAACCTTAAGATAAGAAATAACTTAAGTAATGTGGAGGTGATGGACGAGTATCGAGAAGCCGATATTTTATCTTTTGTTTCGACTTATGAGGGTTTTGGATTACCAATTATAGAAGCTCAAGCTGTAGGAAGAGTGGTTCTAACAGCGAACATTACTTCTATGCCAGAGGTTGCAGGAGATGGAGCTCTTTTAGTAGACCCTTATTCGGTTCAAGACATTCATAAGGGAATCGTCCGTTTAATTGAGGAAGAACACTATAGAGATCAATTAATTAAGAATGGCTTAAATAATATAAAAAGATTTAATGTGAGAGATGTAGCAGAGAAGTATAAAGAAATTTATAAAGAATTAACTGTCTAGTTCTAATTAACACTGTTTAAAATAGCTTGAATTTGCTTTTCTAAGGTTTTTGCCATATAAATAGAACCTGATTTTGTGTAATGACGACAGTCTTGGCTAATGAATTTGCAATCCGGAGTGAATACAGGAACAGTCTTGCTTCGATCTATGATAGGGTCTATTAAGCTAATGTATCGAGCACCCCATTTTTTTTTGAGTTTTAAATTGGATTCATAAATCCCTTCTTCCATAGAAGTTCTTTGTTGGCAGTAATTATCCCCTAAGTAGTTGTAAAAAATGCCGTTGTTGATTCCGAAGTTCTTACTGCCAATGAACCATAGTTTGTTATGAATGGCTGAATCGAAGTGACTTATATCATAAGAGGCATTGTTAAAAAAGATTATATCTGCTGCTAAGAATCTGTTGTTAGGTTGAGGGTATTCTTCTGGGCTATAATAAATGTATGAAATAGAAATCGATTCTGCACTAGATGATTCCATCAAAACATTTGCCCAGTCTCTCGCAAAACTGTTTCCTAGAATTAATATTTTGGTTTTCTCGTTATTGGGAAATTCCTTATCAAAAGAGTAAATTCTGTCATTGTATTTTGCATGCATGTTTCTTTGAGCACTTTCTTTTTCTATTCCTAATTCTGGTATATCTTTTAAAACCCCTGCTTTTTGAAAGATGAAGTAGGAAACTCCTGATGTCAATATAAATGCAAAAGCCACAGATAATAGTGCTGTTCGTAAGCTAAGTTTCTGTTTATTTCTAAAGGGTTGTTCTATGAATTTATAAGTTAGATAAGAGAAAAGGAAGATGATAATAGAAAGGATGATCAGAGATGGGATATCTAGTTCATTCAGTATGAAATAGCGAGAAAAAGCAAGAATGACCTGATGCCACATATATAAACTAAAACTGATCTTCCCAACAAAAACAGCAAGAGGGTTATTTAGAATCTTTTGATTCATATTGTCACTCGAAAGAATAAAGGTTGTTAGCATGACACAAAGAATAATCTCTAAATATTGGGGCATAAACTCATTGTTGAAAATGAGTAAACTGATTAGAAGTAAAATTGGAATTAGTCCAAGTTTATGCTTTAATATTTTTCCATTTAATAGAATTGCCGCTATTCCTCCAATTGATAATTCAAAAAACCTATACTGAAGCAGATAGAATTTTTTATACTCAGGAGAGTCAGAAAAGTAAAAGACCAATGAGACAATGGTCAGCAGTATTAGAATAGGAAGGATTAAGTTTTTCCTTTTTTTACCTAAGCCGAGAAAAATAAAAGGATAAATAAGATAATATTGTTCTTCAATACCTAAGCTCCAAGTATGCATTAGGGGCTTAAATTCATTTACTACATCCCAATAGTTTTTAGTAGTAAGTATTTGAAGAATATTATTGCCAAAAAAGTTTGTTGCAATAATGCTTTGGGCTAAATTCTCTAGGTCATCGGGGAGCATTACACATATACCCAGAAATAGACTAAATAGGCATATAAAGGAGACCAACGGAATGATTCTTCGAGTTCTTCGAATATAGAAGTCCACTATTGAAAAGCTGTCTTTTTGGACTTCTCTGTAAATGATACCAGTAATTAAGTATCCACTAACTGCAAAGAATATATCTACACCTAAGTAACCATTTGATAAGTATCCAAAGTGGAACAAAAGAACAGGAATTACTGCTAATGCTCTTAGTCCATCGATGTCTTTTCTATATTTTGGACTATCAATTAACTTCAACTTATTTTCTTTTTAATTTAAATGCAAATAAATAGAATTTTGACTTAATAGAAAGATGGAACTTTCTATAAAATTAAAATAAATGTTGCGTCTTGTTGAATGTGTTATTTGTAAAGATAATTCGATAATTTGCCAAAAAAAATAAAATTGCATTCTAGAAGAAAAGTCATTGTGTTTATTGATTGGTTTTATCCTGCATTTAAGGCAGGAGGGCCGATAAAATCTGTACTTAATA
>JAESST010000269.1 GCA_016763995.1 Flavobacteriales bacterium
AGAAAATGAAATAGTTTTTATTGTATCCTTTATATCTATACAATGGACTTTTAAAAACTAACTTTGACCCGTATTATTTATCTGTTGATAAAGGTGTCATCGTAAAAAACACTATTCTTAGATTTCAGAATTGGATCACGGGCTCGCTCCGTATAAAGTTCATGAATTCGTGAACGAAACAGCTTTATTTAATTCTTATCCATCCACACAAAGCAATCCATGACGACAGCTATAGAGATAAACAAACCAGAGCCTATCCTTTCTGAAAAGCCAAAAGAACGCTTTGATAGTAACTCTGATATTGCGCTTACGATTAAAGCACTAGAAGCAGGAAAACAGGTATTAATTACAGTGCTTTATAGCAATGGATTATTGTTACTAAAGGCCTTGCAAACGCACTTGAAAAGTAAATTTACTAACGAGTCCTATCAGGAGCAACGAGAGTATCGATCGGCATATCAGAAACTTTCTAATCTTATCTTAATAGAAGTTGTAGCGAAGCAATTAGCTGTAAAAAAAGCTCCTTCCATTGGTTGGTTAGATCAATTTTATCCAGAATCGGGTAGTTTTTTATTGCCTTTCCCTCAAGTTCAAGGATTAAATAGCGCTTGGCAATGGAACCAAAAAGGAGTTTCCATCCCTGTATTGCGAAACAAGCTACATCCTTATTACGGTACTTATTTCCCTACACGTTTTGACCATTTAACCCTTTTTGACAACTGGTTGAAACGCTATGAGGGACCTAAAAAATCTGCTATAGATGTTGGGGTTGGAAGTGGCATACTTTCTCTTCAACTAGTCAAGTATGGCTTTCAGAAGGTTTTTGCAACAGATACCAATCCTAATGCAATAGTTGGACTCAGAGAGTTTATGGGAGACACTAAGTTATCTAGAAAGATAGAATTAGATTTTGGGCATCTTTTTGGAGCTTGGAAAAAGCAAACCGAACTGATCGTTTTTAATCCACCTTGGTTGCCAGAGTCTAAAAATATGGATGAAAATGAAAAGGCAATGCATTACAATGATACCCTCTTCCCTGATTTTTTTACAGGCGCAAAAGAAAGGTTATTGCCTGAAGGGAAGCTCCTCCTCATCTTCTCCAATTTGGGTCAAATAACGAATTTAACAAAAGATCACCCTATAGAGAAAGAATTGGCTGAAGGAGGTAGATTTCAATTGGAAAGATGCTTTAAGAAAAAGGTTAAAGCCGCTTCTGAAAAAACAAAGCGAAATCAACACTGGCGTTCTTCTGAAGAGGTAGAACTTTGGGTTCTAACACATCAATAGAAGTTAAAGACCGAAACTAATAACACCTCATTTTATTTACAAAAAAAGCAGTGAAGACCTGCTCACTGCTTTTCGATTGCTTTTAAATAAGCAAAGAGCTTGTCAGAATGATTCCAACAAGCTCTTAAAGTTAATATTGTTATCTTCTATTGTTTGATAATTCTTTTAACAACTACTTCTTGACCATTAGAAATCTTTACTAGATAGATTCCCGGCTTCTGATTCGTTAGATCTAAATAGAATGTATTCACATCAGAAACAGTTTGACTTTTTACTCTATTTCCAAGTAAACCAAACACTTCAATTCTACTAGTTTCATAACTCTTTGATAGTTGAATGTTAAACTCACCATTACTTGGATTTGGTGCAATAACAATTTCGTCATGATCCGCAACTTGGGTTTCCAAGCCGGCATTCTCTGATTTTAGTCTACTGTAGAACCCATCTGTTAAAGATTGACAACCAACAAAATAATCATACCCACAAAGCGAATAAAACCCATCGCCATACTTGGCTAATGCAAACATATTAAATCCAGATCCACCTGTTCCTGTGACTTTAATCCATTTCCCATTTGCTAATGCAACAAAAGATACTCCGTCTATGTGTGTAAGACTGGATACAGAAGCGTTAAAGTTTGTTGATCCAATGATGTATGTCGTATACGATGTTGAGTAGTTCTGAAAACCACCACCTGTCTCTTCAACATTAAACATTCTCTGCCCTGTTCCTCCATTACCCGAAACTTTCAGCATTCTACCATCATAAAAAGAAATAACAGTATTTCCTCCAACAAAATCAATATCTGTTGCTCTAGCACCGAATTTCTGATGACCTGAAAGGTAAACTGTATAAGAACCTGAATAGGTTGAAAATCCGCTACCTGATTCACTTATATTGAACATATTCTGTCCTGTTCCTCCAATGCCATTCACTTTCATCATTTTACCATCATGAAAAGCAAATAGTGTCTTAGAGTTTATATATTCTATATCATCAACATAGGTACTCAATTTTTGAGAGCCTTGAAGGTAACTAGTGTAAGCCCAATCGTAGGTTTGAAATCCATACGAAGTAGATGAAACGTTAAACATTCTTTCTCCTGTTCCTCCACTACCACTTACTTTCATCATTCTACCATCTTGAAAACAGACAAATGTACTTGAACCAATGTTAGTTACATTTGATACTTTGGCTCCAAATTTCTGTTCGCCTGAGTAATATGCATAGCCAGACATTCCATGAAAATGATTTGAACTCTCAGTAATTGCGAATAAATTAAATCCACTACCGCCTGAGCCATTCACCTTTAGCATTTTCTTATTATCAAAACTTAACAGGGTTTTCCCACCGATATGCGTTACATCAATAATTCCAGATTGAAATCTATGACTACCAACATAATAACTATATCCTGAAACACCTGTAAACCCACTAGAGTGCTCATTAATGGCAAACATGTTTTGACCTGAACCACCTGTTCCATTAATTTTCACAATTCTTCCATCTGCAAGGCTAACCAAAGTATACCCACTTATATAATCTACATCTCTAATGTCACTGTTAAAAACCTGAGTCCCGATCCAGTAATTGTATCCTGACACACTATATACCGAGCTACCACTTCTTTGAATGGCAAACATGTTTTGACCTGAACCTCCAATATTGTTTACCTTCAACATTACTTTTCCTGAAACTAAAAACATTTGACCGGCTACAAACTTGTAAGCTTTATAATTTTTAGCACTTCTTTTATAAGAATCGTACTCACTACCTGCTCCTAAACAAATATTTTCTACTGCATTTAATGCATTGACTCTACCATGGCCTGATTCATTATCAAAACCTGCTGCTTCAATATCATCGGCCGTGCTTTCTAATATTTCCTGAACTTGATCTGATGTCAACCCTCCATTTCTAGCCAGAATTAGTGCACAAACACCTGCTGCAAATGGCGCAGCAGAAGATGTTCCATTAAAACATTCAAAATAATCTAAGTCACCATCATCTCCAGCAAATGCTGGAGTTTCACCGGCAAGAGCAGTATTATACCCATTATTACCCACTCTATCAGTAGTATACATTAATACACCAGGTGCCACCACATCTAATTCAGGGCCAAAATTACTACCCCACCATGTCTCACCATCACATGAAACACCGGCTGGATCTGTAGAGTTTCCAGGGTTTACTTCTGTTGGATCATCACTGCTTCTTTTGCGTGTATCACAGGGAGAAGAAGCTCCAACTGCAATCACCTGATCCATTGTTGCGGGCCAACCAATATCATTGTTCTCATTTCCTGATGCAAATACAATAACACAGCCTTTATGATCTCTCCCTTTCTTCTTTGCTTTTTTAATTGCTCTTTTTATTCTTCCAGACTTTCCAACGCCCCAACTGCAACTTATAACATCTGCATCCTGATCTTTCCATGCCCATTTGAATGCTTTTTTTACAGCTTTACTTGTAATAGCATCTGTTCCAGATCCTATTCTCCCTGAAAGTAATTCTGCTCCAGGTGCAACACCAATTATTCCAATAGCATTATCTCTTGCAGCTGCAATACCCGCACAGGCGGTCCCATGATTATCCACAGCTAAAACAGGGCCTCCATTTCCATTCCCAAAATGATCTTTTCCTGCCACTACATTTAAATCTGGGTGATTCATTTGTATTCCTTGATCTAAAATCGCAATTCGTATTCCTACTCCTGTAGTAATTCCCCATGCTAAATCTACATTTGCATCGGCTCCTGCGGTTCCATTTCCATTACAAACCCCTTGTCCTGTGTTATTAATGCCCCATTGAGATCCTAAAAGAGGATTTGAAAATAAATTCCCAGTAAAAAGCATGTTAGGTTCCGCAAACTGTACCCGACCATTTTCATACATTCTATTAGCCGCACAAATTAAATTA
>JAESST010000270.1 GCA_016763995.1 Flavobacteriales bacterium
TAATAACAGGTATTGACTTTGTTCTTCGTCCGCCAGCATAAGATAAAAAGGGCTGGTGAAGTCATATGCCTGTTGAGTTTTCTCGATGGCGCTTCTAACCTGGCTCTCATAGAGTTTCTCGCCGGTAATATTGGTTACGCCCCTGCCTTTTTGTACAAATTCGAGCAAAGGCGTGCGCCGCAAAAAACCGCGTACCCTGACAATATCGTTCATGAAATAGCGGTACAAACCTGAGGCGGTGGTGACGATGATGTAGTACTCCAGGCCCTCTTTGAGTTTGCTCAATAACAATGTTTCGCGCTGACCACTCTCCCATGCTGCTTTCTCAATGAACTCAAAGAAATGGTGCGTGAGCGTGGGAACTCCGGCAGCAGTATTTATCGAGCAAGGTAAAGTGCCACGGAATTCACTGGATATATAGCCCAGCTCATAGATGACGGCCTGCTCGGGGAGTTGTCCTTTAAGGCTGTTGATGGCGATACCACAACTGCCGCCAGTCCAGGTGGTTACCATGCGTAAATTCGGCCAGAGTTCACGGTAGCTTAAGCCGGGATACTGTTGCAGCAAGCCCGCCAGTTCTTCGGCGCGTTGTGTGTTTGGCGTCAACAGTGGTTCCACAATGAGGCGAAGAGCGCTCGATAGTTCGCCTGCGCGATGAAAGCTGCCGTCAGCCAGATCTTTCACATAGCTTTGTGGGGACTGGTGAAATATTTCGACTAATCTAAGCAGAGAAGAGGGGTTGGCCGTGGCGATATAAGTGATGTTTCGCTCGGCGAGAGCTAGTCGCAGAATAAGCCCATATTTCAGATCGTAGTCCTCAATATCAATTACCTCGGCGGGCAGGATGTAGTTGGCCCGAACCAGTGGTGGCATAGTCTGGTAGGCAAGACCGGAAACAGAACCATAGGGCAGGCCGCTATCAAAATATCCCTCGATGGCCGGACTGACAATTCCAAGAAAACGGCCGCTTAAGGCGGCGGGGCAAGCCCTGAATTGATGAAATACAATTAAGCGCTGCTCGCTACGGTAGTGACGAAACGAAGTGCGGGTGACAGGCAGATATTTGGGCGCGCCTGTAGTGCCGCTGGTGACTGCATAGAGCAGGGGTTGCTGGCGGGTGATGGCCGAGTTCCCGGTGCGAATTTGTTCGTCAATGTAGGGTTTTAGATCCTCGTAGCCCTGAATGGGCACGTCCGCTTTATATTTCTGGTAAGAATCAATGCTCGTAAAATTTTTGTCCTCACCATAAGTGGTGTTCTGGTTGCTTTTTAGAATACGGCGTAAAACTCGTAACTGAATCTCATCCGGGCTTCGAGCTGAATTTAATAATGGCCACCAGTAGCGAAACCTTGCCAGCCCCATCGATGCCTTTAAAAGACCCTTAATAAGAATCTGCTTGGCGCTCAGCATCGGCACATTTTTATCGGTGATGTCGCTGACGAAGGGCGTGCCTAACTGCGCCAGAAAACTCATCGGGTAGTTCCGGTTCTTTAATCCTAAGGTAGTGACCTTTCGGTCAGGGGGTAGAAACCAGCTACCAAATACCAGATCCCAAATAATCAGATTATTGCCGTAATTGCTATTGGCTTCGCTGGTTAGCTTTGAATGGTGCCAACGATGCAGCTCGGCAGTACTGATTAAATAATTTAAAACACCGTGACGCAGGTGAATGTTTGAATGCTGGAAGAACCCGTTTATGGAATAAAACACGAAATACAACGCGATCACTTCATTGGCAACACCGAGTAGTACGAATGGCAACGCGTCAAAGAGGAATTGCAGGGCTTTCTCCAAAGGATGGAAACGTCCCACATTGAGCCAGTAAAGTTTATCTACCGAATGATGTACGCCATGCAATCGCCACAGTAATGGGTTGGCATGGGCAAAGCGGTGTAACCAATAACGCATAAACTCGGCCACCACCAGTATCAGTATCACTTGAGTGGCATTACTCGATTGATGGGGCCACCAGCCATGGATGGTCAGACCAGCTAGCCGCATCGGTTCGACAAGTGCGATAAGGGCGAAAAAACCCAGCAGTCGGGGCAAGGCGACCTGTACGAACAACATAAACAGGAGGTCGTTGTTAATTTCGGAAGATTCAGGACGCCAGGCGGCCAGGTTGGGCAGGATCAGCTCAAATAATGCGACTAAGACCAGGCCCATAAACACGGGTAGATAAGTGCTTAGAAGCAATGGCTGTTGAAGGCCCAATAACCACTGATGGCAAACGATGGCTAGCAAAATAGTGCCGGGATAGGCTATCCATGGCAGATATCGATGGACGACCAGGGCCACTATGCTTTTTCCTTGCCAGGGCTTTGGAAGTGGTAACTGCTCGTCACTAGCATGAAGGTAGCCAACACAAAATGGAAGAACGTCGGTATATGGTTGCTAAACCAGCGATTCTCGGCGAGCAAAGTTAAGCCAAGGCTTACCCGGAAGATCATGGTCAATAAGTACAGACTACCCAGACCCAAAAGAAATTTTGCCAACATTCGATTTGGCTTTGTTGTAGCACGGTGGATACCTGATGCAGCGTTATAACAGTAATAAATAATGACCAGCTGTACCAAGACAAGAAAGCCATAGGGCATTTTTCCACTATGCCAGCTTGTAAAAGATGGTAGAAAGGCAAGCGGGTAAAAAAACTGTATCAGTTGCGCCATGACTCGAAAGCAAAATAGAGCTAGCAATGCCCAGAGGAGCAGAGCCAAGCTTTTGTTAGCTAGTGGAGTCGTATACATGGTTTCGGTCATTTAGACTTATTGTGCCGTGCCAGGGATCCGCGTAACTGCCAAATTGCACTATCAAATGAGCGCTTAATTCCAGGCTCTCGCATGTGGCCCAATCTCATGTAAAGTTACTGGTTCGTTTACCTTTTTCCAGAACGTTATCATTACTGCGCTATATTTTGATCGATTCATCAGCAGTTGGATCCTCGCTCACCTGCACCAATGTCTTACCGAAGTTGCCACCGGAGAGCATGGCAGAAAAAGCGTCCTGCGCATTTTCCAGGCCCTGCCA
>JAESST010000271.1 GCA_016763995.1 Flavobacteriales bacterium
GAAAAGGAGCCAAATTGCAAAGAGCTTTGATTAACTTTTTCCTTGACGAAGCAGATGCTGCTGGTTATAGTGAAGTTATTCCCCCTCATTTAGTAAATGAAGCATCCGGCTATGGAACTGGACAACTTCCCGATAAGGAAGGCCAAATGTATCATATAGGCGCTGACGATTTGTATTTAATCCCAACAGCCGAAGTTCCTATTACCAACATCTACAGAGATGTTATTTTAAAAGAAAGTGACTTCCCAATAAAAAACACAGGCTATACTCCTTGTTTCAGAAGAGAAGCGGGATCTTATGGCAAAGATGTGAGAGGGCTAAATAGACTTCATCAATTTGACAAAGTTGAAATAATCCAAATAGAACATCCTTCAAAATCTCTTGCTGCACTTGACGATATGGTCAATCATATAAAAGCTTTGCTAAATAAATTGGGACTACAATATAGAGTTTTACTACTTTGTGGTGGAGATTTAGGGTTCACAGCTGCTATAACCTATGATTTTGAAGTTTATTCGGCCGCTCAAGATCGCTGGTTGGAAGTTAGCTCAGTATCCAATTGTGAGGCATTTCAGGCCAACCGATTGAAATTACGTTTTAAAAATAGCGATGGAAAAACAGAACTAGCGCATACATTAAATGGGAGTGCATTGGCTTTACCAAGAATAATGGCAGCATTATTAGAAAATTTTCAAACAGAAGACGGAATTCAAATTCCTGAAGCTTTAGTACCTTACACCAAGTTTAACAAGATTGATTAAGATGAAGAAAATTACATTCGTTTTATTAACAAGTATCTTACTATTAGCCGCCTGTGGTTCAAAAATCAGTAAAGACCAACAAGAACGTCTTGAAGTGATTACTGAAAAGGTCGACTCAGTTACAGGAGCAATTAATAAAATTGATAGTTTAGCCTTAGAACAAATGCTGTTTGACTTTTTCGAGAAGAAAAATTTTCTTCAAAACGATCTAAAAGATACTATACCTTATCGTTTAATTTTCAAACTGGATAGTTTTGTTCAAATGAGAAAAGAGATGGGCTTTATTCGCAATGAATATAGCATGATCAAAAGTGAAGCGAATCTTATGAATTCACAGATTAAGGATCTTAATCATGATATTAATAATGGCTTAGTGGAAGAGAATCAATTCGAACGATATTATGAATTGGAGAAAAAGAACTCAGATCAATTGCAAGCTGTTTCTAAAAAGCTACTCTTTAAAGTGAAGAGAATGCAAACCGAATACCCGAAATTCATTCCTTTTGTAGACTCTATCATAAACTCTTACAAATCTGAAATGAATGAATAGAGCGTGTCGGCTTGTCTTATTATCGTTTTTACTGAGTTTATCCCTAAGCGGATTTTCGCAAAAAAATGACATACAAACCATGTATGCTTTAGCTAGACAAGCTAAAGATAATGGAGAGAATAAGAAAGCGATCGGTTATTTTGAAGAACTCTTAAAGTCGACGAATTCAGATAGCTATTATAATGAACTTTATTCCCTTTACCTTCTCGAATCAGATTTTAATAGTGTAGATAAACTAGTAAAGAAAAGAATTCGAAAATACCCCAAAAGAGCAGATTTGTTGGTGGACAAAGGGAACCTTTTAGAAATAAAAAAACTTCCTAAAGAAGCAGAAAAAATCTACAACAAAGCAATTAATGAAATTGGGAAGGATGACCGACAAACGAGGTTAGTTGCGAACCAATTCAATAAATATAAGCGTTACGACTATGTAGAACAGGCATATTTAAAGGCAAGAAGAAGTTTAAGAAACGAGCGCCTATACCAGTTTGAACTTGCAAATGCCTACGCAAAGCAAGGCAAAACAGACGAAATGGTAGAAGAGTATCTAACCATTCTAGGCGGAAATCGGAGTTATCTCCAATCCATTCAGAACATACTACAGCGGGTAATTAATCCTGATCCCAATGGCACTCAACGAGAACGATTAAAAGATATATTGTTGAGAAGAATACAAAAGAGCCCGAATCAGGAAGTGTTTTCTGAACTTCTAGTATGGCTTTTCATTCAAGATAAAAACTTTAACGGTGCCTTTGTTCAAGCAAAAGCTCTAGATAGAAAAGGAGGGGAAGAAGGGAAAAGGTTGTATAATCTAGGAAATCTTTGTCTATCCAATGAAGAATACCAGGTAGCAGAAAAATCGTACCGATACGTTATTGGTCTAGGAGAAGAAACACCTTATTTTTTGCGAGCAAAAATGCAACTAGTAGCTAGCTTAAAAGCTAAAATAGTTAACGGAAACGATTACACAGCGGAGGACCTTCAAAAATTAAAGTTAGCTTACCATAAAACGATAAACGACTTAGGAAAGAGTTCCTATACAAGCCCAATGTTAAGAGGTCTAGCAGAACTAAATGCTTACTATTTAGATAGCATTAGCCCTGCGATAGAAATCCTTGATGAAGTAATTAACATGAACGGCCTAAAGAATTCTGAAAAAGCAAAGACAAAAATTGAGTTGGCCGACTTGTATTTATTAAACGATGAAGTTTGGGAGGCCTCACTACTCTATTCTCAAGTTGAAAAAGAATTCAAGTATGATAGAATTGGAGAAATAGCAAAGTATAAAAATGCCAAAATTGCATTCTATACTGGAGATTTTTATTGGGCTCAAGCTCAACTAGATGTATTAAAAGGGTCTACATCAAAGTTAATCTCCAACGATGCTATGGACTTGTCCTTATTAATAACAGATAATGTGGGTAGGGATAGTATCATTGAACCCTTACAAATGTTTGCAGTTGCGGATCTTTTGATCTTTAAAAAGAATTACGCTGATGCTAATGTAGTACTTGATTCTATTCCAAAATACTTCCCTTTTACGACATTGATAGATGACATCTTATTCACGAAATATGAGATGGCTTATCAGCAAAAAGAGTATGAATTAGCAGCAAAAAACTTAAGAACACTAATTGCTGATTATGCTGAAGACTTACTTGGTGACGATGCTTTATTTTCGCTAGCTAAGTTAGAAGAAGAAAAATTTCAAAATAAGGAAAAGGCAATGGAGCTTTATAAAGCATTGCTAACTACTTACCCATCGAGCCTATTTGTAGTTGAAGCGCGTAAACGTTTTAGAAACTTAAGAGGAGACAAATTAGAAGAAGAAATAAATTAGGATTATGATTGTTTATAGCGTAACGGTAAATATTGATGACAGTAGCCATACTGATTGGTTAGCATGGATGAAGAATAAACACATTCCAGATGTAATGGCGACAGGATTTTTCACCGAATACAGAATGCTGAAAGTTATTTCAAGAAATGAAGGGGAAGAAGGAATGAGTTATAACATTCAATACACTTGCCCGAACATGGCCGATTTACACCAATACCAAATAAAACATGCTCCTGCTTTACAAAAGGAGCATAGCGACCGATATGACGGAAAATTTGCTGCTTTCAGAACCATATTAGAATTTGCTTAATGGCTAAAAGAGTAAGAGCTAAAAAACAACTTGGTCAACATTTTTTAACCGATCTAAGTATTGCAAAAGACATTGTAAATGCCTTCAATGCAGATAGCACACTAAAGCATGCACTTGAGGTTGGAGCGGGAATGGGAGTTTTGACTAAATTTCTTGTCAAGCGAGAAGATATTCAGCTTACTGTTATCGATATTGATACAGAATCAATCAATTATTTAAAAGAGGAAGATTGGATAGAAAATGATCGCATAATTGACGGAGATTTTCTTAAGGCGAATCTAAAGGAACTTTTTAATGGGGAACCCTTTGGAATCATAGGGAACTTTCCCTATAATATTTCGACACAAATCTTATTCAAAGCATTAGAACATAAAGACCAAGCATTAGAAGTGGTTGGGATGTTTCAAAAAGAGGTAGCAGAAAGAATTGCTTCGAAAGAAGGTTCAAAAATTTATGGAATCACCAGTATTTTGTTGCAAGCATATTACGACATTGAATACTTATTTACGGTTGGAGAAGATGTTTTTGATCCCCCTCCAAAAGTAAAATCTGCGGTTATACGGCTAAAAAGAAATAAAGTCCTAAAGCTGGATTGTGACGAAAAATTCTTCAAAAGTGTGGTAAAAACAGCCTTCAATCAAAGAAGAAAGACCATGCGAAATTCCTTAAAACCGCTCTTAGAAGATAGTATCCGAGATCGTGAAATTTTCAATAAACGACCGGAGCAATTGAGTGTTCAAGAGTTTATAGATTTAACAAATCTGATTCAATCTGCCTAAATCTTTATTTGATAAAGGTTAACTTCGTGACTGAAAATTTCTCAGTATGCAATTTGAACTAACCAAAGAGTACATTTCGGAACTTAAAAGTTGCTTAGAAAGCAACTTGGAGGCAGATCTGTTGAAAGACATCAACCTATTACACCCTGCTGATATTGCTGACATTAGTGATGAGCTGACAGCTGATGAGGTTGTTTTATTATACCAATGTTTAAGCGATGAAGTTGCCACTGACGTTCTTGTTGAACTGGAAGAGGATGTTCGGGAACGTTTATTGAAAAACCTCAGCCCACAAGAAATTGCTGAGAATTTTATCGATAATATGGATTCGGATGATGCTGCCGATATTATGGCAGAATTTTCTGATGAAAAGAAAGATAAAGTCATCTCCGCTATTCCAGATACAGAACTTGCTAGTGATATTGTAGACCTACTTCATTATCCTGAAGACTCTGCAGGTGGTTTAATGGCCAAAGAACTAATCAAAGTTCAAATCAA
The DNA here is from genome assembly GCA_016763995.1 of Flavobacteriales bacterium. Classification (GTDB taxonomy): domain Bacteria; phylum Bacteroidota; class Bacteroidia; order Flavobacteriales_E; family Vicingaceae; genus NORP294. The sequence continues at coordinate 4,739 of JAESST010000271.1, forward strand.
TTGGACATTAATCACCTGTTTAAGAGAAATGCGAAGACAGGCGGAAGACATCGAAAATGTTTACACCATTTACGTTACTGACGAGAACGATAAATTGATCGGAACCTTAAGCCTTAAAAAGTTATTGCTTGCTCCAAATGGCAGTACAGTGAAAGATCTCTATTTTGATGATGTTCGCTCTGCAAAAGCCTATGAAAAGTCTGATGAAATTGCTTCAATAATGGAAAAATATGACTTGGTTGTATTACCCGTGGTTGACGAGTTAAATCGACTTATTGGTAGAATTACCATTGATGATATTGTTGATGTTATTAAGGAAGAAGCAGACAAGGATTATCAGATGGCATCCGGTATTTCTGAAAGTGTAGATTCAACAGATAGCGTAATGGTGTTAACGAGGGCTCGCTTACCATGGCTATTAATTGGATTATTAGGCGGAATTTTTGGAGCACTTGTCATTAACCAATACCAGGAAACCTTACAAATTTATCCTGAGATGGCTTTATTTATTCCGCTAATTGCTGCAATGGGCGGAAATGTTGGAGTCCAATCTTCTGCAATTATTGTGCAAGGACTTGCCAATAACTCTTTGGGTTTCGATAATTTATTCCAACGTTTAGGGAAAGAATTCTTGGTGGCCACTGTAAATGGGCTAGTATGTAGTGTTCTGATTTTAATTTATACCATTCTTTATAAAGACAGTTACGACCTAGCCGCAACTGAAAGTACGGCACTCATTCTTGTCATTATTTTTGCTGGGCTTTTTGGCACATTTGTGCCGCTAATGCTTGATAAATACAAGATAGATCCTGCACTGGCCACCGGACCATTTATTACCACCATGAACGATATTGTTGGACTCTTCATTTATTTTGGTATTGGTCATTTGATGTATACTTGGTTATAAATTGAGTAATAATAATGACTAATATCTACCAAGTTACTAAATGACGAATTGCATCTGACCAATAAAAATAACTTAATTGATGAAACCAAAAGTCATTTTTATCGACTCTGTCCACCCGATTTTATTCGAAAGATTAGAAAAATCAGGCTATGAATGCCATTGGAGACAAGAGTTGAGTCGGGACGAAGTCCTAAGTATTTTGCCAAATTATCAAGGGGCTGTTATTCGCAGTAAATTCAAATTTGACGCAGCGGTTTTTGAAAAATCTACTCATCTTAAATGGATCGCACGTTCCGGGGCCGGAATGGAAAACATTGACCATATACTTGCTGCTCAAAAAAACATACAACTCTTTAATTCTCCTGAAGGAAACAGAGATGCTGTTGCTGAACATTGCTTGACCACGATTTTAGGCTTATTTAATCATTTAAAGAGATCTGATACTGAAGTAAGAAATGCCGAATGGAATAGAGAAAAAAATAGGGGCTTAGAATTAAAGGGAAAAACGGTAGGCTTGCTAGGTTATGGTTTTATGGGGCAGGCTTTTGCTGAACGATTAATAGGTTTCGGTGTAAACACTATTGCCTACGATAAATATAAGACAGACTATAGCAGCGATATCGTTCAAGAGGTTTCCTTAAAACAGTTGCAAAGACAAGTGGATATTCTAAGTATCCACCTACCCCTAACAGAGGAAACTCAATTCATGGTTAATGCAGAATTTATTCAGCAGTTTAAAAAGAGTTTTTATTTAATCAATACAGCAAGAGGAAAAAATGTAGAGACGCAGGCTTTAGTTGATGCTTTAAAATCAGGAAAAGTAAAAGGTGCTTGTTTAGATGTTTTAGAATATGAAAAAACATCCTTTGAGGCTTTAAAGCAAGAAGATCTCCCTGAAGTGTTTCAATACTTGAGTAGATCTGACAAAGTCATTTTAACCCCTCATGTGGCAGGCTGGACACAAGAATCTTATTTTAAACTCAGTGATGTTTTAGCAGATAAGATTCTAACAAAATCAAAGCCCATCTCCTTTTAGAACGCTTCTGTTGTCATACATCAAATTGTAGAGTCTCGTTCTCAAAATATCTCCCATTGAGTTACACTCTATAAAACTCTTATCATCAAAATGATCCGATAGTTCTCTTTTTAACTGATCTACTTTCTCTGGTAAACTTATCGTATCTGCATCTAAGCAATCTGACAAATCTTTTAGTCGGTAACGAGAGACCTTAATTCTATTCGCAATTAGCACTCGTTCTTCTTTCTGGTATTGTCGAATAGTTTTAGGGTCTAATAAACTGGCTACGAATTCAACAATTGGATTGTTGTCCTTAAAGTACTGAGGCAGGTACATCGTTTTGTTTCCTTCATAGGTCTGCTGGTCAAAATCGATGGCCCGAATTCGGTATTGAATTGCATCGAAATCAGGAGTAACATCTACTACGTAATTATAGGAACGCATATCTCCAAGTAATCGCACAAAACAACGTTCATTAAACTTAACAAACTCCTTTGCTAACCTTACTTTATTCAATTGCGGATCCTCTAACCAATTCTTAATAAAAACATCTCCCGGAATTCCTGCAATATGATCTTCTATAATTGTATTCCCATCCACAATGTAGAAGATTCTGTTTGGTGACAGGATATGCTCTAACTCTAAGCCATAAATCCTTGACGAGTCTGCTTTCTTAATGTAGAAATAATCGTAATTATCATTAAATCTATTCGTTACGCGAATACGAAAAGGCTTTGAATTTCCAAATGGGCAATAATCAATTCTATTAATGTATAAATGCCCCATAATGTCTGTATCGCCTTCCGTTTTTAGCAACGCATAAACACTACACAAACCCGTATTTATTTCAGCCATGTCACTTTGGCTATAATACACAGTTTCCCAAAGGGTGTCTACTCCTGCATCATCATACAATGAAACAGAGTTTTCGTAATGGTTTAAATCTTCATACGAAATAGGTAAAGAAATTTCCCTAGAATATTCTTCTAGATATTGCCTTAGTTGCTCTTTAATTGGATAATGTACTTTCTTCTTAGAAATTTCATTCATGCTCTTAAAGTAAGAATAATTCGTTTATAAAGTCTTCAAAGTCATACGCTGCTTTATAGTTCCTATCGGAATAAGTATTCACTATAATTTTAACTAGAACAGTGTTCAAACCTTTCAATTGATGCTCAATAGACACATTTCCGAACAACTGTTGGTAAGGAATTTCCTTTCGATACTTTAAGGAAGGTTTAAGATAAAATTCTTCCTTTGTTGTTAATTCTTCATTCTCTTCAAACACCTCTCTAAGCGTATTCTTCAATACATAGCTCTGCTTTTTAAGCTTTACAATGAACAGTTGAATTAAAAAAGAATAGTCTTGAGCATCCCAAGGGCTTTCCGCTCGAAAATAGAATCCATTTGAATTTGGTGATTCATGTACAAAATGATTGACTTGAGCTATTGAGTTTATTTTTTTTGCCTCATAATTTTCTTTCAAATGAGTCAATAAACCTATGTGCATTTTTTGATCTATCCATTTTTCAAAATCAGCTAAAAATATTTTACTAGAAACAATAGATTCACGGAGCAATAATTCTTTAAGCTCCTGCTCCCCAGATTTTCCCTCAACAACTACTCCTTTAAACAGGCGATCAAAAAAGCCCATACTCTATTCTTTACTTTATTCAACAATTGCTGTTTAAAAATGATTCATTTATTATAGATGAATCTTATCCAATTTAGCTTTCAATCCCTTTCCCATTTTAAAGCGTTTCACATAATTCAATCGTACATTTCCTCCACTTATGTTTGCTTCTGCTAAGTTATCAATTCCTTTTATTGAAGTCCCTTCTTGTAGAAACGTAATTCCCAGATACCACTTTGGGGAATTATAACCCACTCCAGCACGGAGCCCCAATACAGGGTTTAATTGCCAATCCCTTTCTTTCTTTCCATCTTCTCTCCAATAAGTAACCGGTCCAATCATAAAGGCTAGGTTTAGAGAGGCTGTTAGGAAAAATCTTTTCTTTAAAATAAGGGAATAGGCATATCCGCCACTAGGCCCGAATTGATAAGCCGACATCCGATTTACTCTCCCAAAATTACCATACAAACTATCGTCAACAAAAAAGGGGATATAGGAGCTATCAGATTTAGAAAAGCTAGTAATCGCTCTCGCTCCTAATAAAAAAGAACCTGCTGATTTCTCTTGAATTTCATTTTGAACAAAAGGTGCTGCGTATGAAAATTTAGCTCCATTTAAGACATAATAACCTGAAATTCCATAAAGTTGGACATCTATGTCTGGCCTTAAATAATAATTATCAGGAAAGTTGCTGCTTAGTTTCGATGTATTCTCGAGAAAAAAGCCATCATAAAGTTGCGCTATAATATCAATCACCAGCATTTGCTTGTAAATATGAGATTGCAGATCTAAGAATTTTGTAGTGCCTTTCCCTTCATCTTGATTTAGGCCCTTAAATCCATAAGCTAAGTTTAACGAAAATGACTTTATAGTTAGCCCAATTCCAAAGTTCACTGTTGAATTTGGCTCATACTTCAGCTGATTTCTTCCCATTCTCGAGATGATCAAATTTGTATACTTTCTAGAAAGATAAAGTCTAACATTTAAATAATCTGATAGCGGGCGAATGTAGCTCGAATCCGAGATCGTTTTCCCAATTTCTTGTGAAAAGGAAATCTGAACTAAAAAGACTAAAGAAGTAAATAATAGAATCTTTCGAAGCATACTTAGCAAATATATTACTTAGAGCTTATCTTTACGAAATCAAGATAAAAACAATGGCAAAACCCAAAAAGATCATCAACAAAAAATCAGAAGAATTTTTGTTCAAATACCTCAACAATGCATCTCCAACAGGATATGAGTCGGGCGGTCAAAAAATCTGGTTAGATTACATCAAACCTTATATTGATGAGACTTTTGTTGATACTTATGGAACTGCTGTTGGTGTTATAAATCCTGAAGCAAAATACAAAGTTGTTATTGAAGCGCATGCTGATGAAATTTCTTGGTATGTGCACTACATTACCAAAGATGGGTTCATTTATGTTCGTAGAAATGGAGGCTCTGATCATATGATTGCTCCGTCGAAAAGAGTAAACATCCACACAAAGAAAGGTTTTGTAAAGGCGGTTTTTGGGTGGCCTGCGATTCATACAAGAGGGACAGGAAGCAGCAAGCCAGAAGACACTCCTAAATTGAATAATATCTTTTTAGATTGCGGGTGTAATTCTAAAGAAGAAGTTGAAAAACTAGGAATTCATGTAGGCTGTGTAATTACGTACGAAGATGAATTAATGGTGCTGAACAAAAACTATTATGTAGGTAGAGCTTTAGATAATAGAATTGGTGGATTTATGATTGCTGAAGTTGCACGTTTGCTAAAAGAAAACAAGAAGAAACTTCCGTTTGGATTATACATTACTAATGCTGTACAAGAAGAGGTTGGTTTAAGAGGTGCACAAATGATTGTTGAACGTATCAAACCTGATGTCGCAATTATTACAGATGTCTGTCACGATACGCAAACCCCTATGATTAACAAGATAGAGCAAGGAGATTTTACTGCAGGAGACGGTCCAGTAATTGCCTACGGTCCTGCAGTTCAAAACAAGCTAAGAGAGTTAATTTTAGATACTGCAGAGAGTAACAAAATTCCTTTTCAACGCTATGCTGCTTCTAGAATAACCGGCACAGATACTGACGCCTTTGCTTATGCAACAGGAGGAGTTGCTTCAGCCCTAATTTCATTACCTATTCGCTACATGCACACCACAGTAGAAATGACGCATAAAGACGATGTAGAAAATGTGATTCGATTGATTTATGAGAGTCTTTTGCAAATCAAGGACAAGCACGATTTCAAATACCTTTAGTAAAAGAATACTTTAAAATACCGGTAAAAAAGAGAGTACCCATGAAGCAGCATGGCTGATTTTAGGAATAACTGATTTCAGTAAATCATTCAAAAGAAAGGAAAACAGATGTAAGACAGCAGATCTAACCGATAAGATCTCAAATTCGTTCTACCATTAACAAGTCGACTTTTATGAAACTACCCGCTTTACTTTCTCTCTCTACCGTCGTCTTATTACTTAGTTCTTGCTTTTATAGCTCTTTCGTGAAATATTCCATGAATAAGGAAGGGTTTAAAAACTTTAGCAAAAAGGAAAAATTAGCGGGTAACACTACAAATCCTCACAGAGCCTATCACATCAACAAGTACGATTGGAACATTCAAGTCTTTCCTGACAAGAAAAAGTTAGAAGGAACGATGGGCATTCATTTTAGCCCAGAGATAGCTCAAGACACTTTTCTTTTCGACCTCCAAAAAAGAATGAAGATCTATGATTTTAAAACTTCAATCCCAAACTCTTCTATAAAAAGAAAAGGGGATTTGTTGTACCTTATTTTTGAAGGCAATATTCCTGCAAACAAACGAGTATTGTTTTCAATAAACTATGGGGGAAAACCTGTTAGTGTAGCTGGAGAAGGCCCTATGAATTGGAAAGAAGATCTAAAGTTTAGGCCGTGGATCTCCACCATAACCGAAGGAATTGGACCGCATTTTATAATGCCCTGTAGCGCATTACTAGGAAAAGAGCCAGATAGTACAGAAATTAATATTACAGCTCCATTAGCCCTAATAGCCGCAGCAAATGGCCAACTTCTTGAGCGAAAAGAAAATAAAGAGAAGCAAACTGCAACGACTTCATTTCTTGTTTCATACCCAATCAACATTTATAACATCTCATTCAATTTAGGCCATTTTGTAAAATTCATAAAACCATATACTGACATTAAGGGTAATCCGCGCGAAATCGAATGCTACGTGCTCGATTACAACCAAGAAGTAGCAGATACTTTTTACAATCAAGCACCCAAAATGATGCAAGTTTTTGAAGAAGCTTATGGTTCCTTCCCTTGGTGGAATGACGGGTGTAGATTTATTGAATCTACTTTCTCAGCAATGGAACATCAATCGGGAATTGCGATGGGCGATGATTATAACTATGATTGGAAAGATGAATGGAATACAACACTTGCTCATGAGTTAGCTCACGAATGGTGGGGAAACAACATAACAGGAATAGATTATTGCGACATTTGGATTCACGAAGGCATGGCAACCTATTCTGAGGCTTTATTTTTAGAGAGTATTTACGGTAGAGAAGCGTATGAAAGTCGAATTCGAAAAATGGTTTTTTCTACCTATAATTCCATTCCAATACACAAAGTTTGTGGTGTGCTTTATAATAGCTGGTTAAACGGACCAGATCAAGACATTTACGATAAAGGAGGGTTAATGATGCATTCGCTAAGAAAAGTGGTAAACAACGATGAGCTATTCATGACTACTTTGAAACAAATCCAAGAAGAATATGGCCCACGAAATATCTCTTCTGAGGAAATGATTGAGCAGCTCAATACTCTACTAGCTAAAGATTATAGCCCCTTGTTAAATTGGTATTTAGACGAACAAAAGCCCCCTCA
>JAESST010000272.1 GCA_016763995.1 Flavobacteriales bacterium
AAATATGAAAATCATAAAAATAAACCGCTTCAAAGAGATAAACAAAAAACCAAAAAAAAATTCTCTTGTAGTCTTTGTAAACCCTAGTACACCCGATGGGAAATTTTATAAGTTAAAAAAGTTGTTTAAGATTTGGGAAGAGCAAAATTGTACCATTGTCATTGATGAGTCCTTTTTAGAATTTGAAGACTTGCACTCTATAAGAAAAGAAATAAACCAGTCTAAAAAACTTTATGTTATCCAATCTTTTTCAAAGTTTTATAGTTGTGCCGGGGTGAGAATTGGTGCAATTTTTTCATGCGAGAAGAACATTAAAAAGCTTCAAACTCCTTTATGGAACCTTTCTTCTTTCGATACAAAATTTTTAACGCAAAGACTTCTTGACTCCGGGTTTCGTAAACAAAGTAAGACGCTTCATAAAAAAAATAAAAAAGAACTCATAAAAATCTTAGAAGACACAAAGCTTTTTGATGAAATCTTTGTAAGTGATTCTAATTTTATTTTAGTAAAATCAAGTAAAGCATCAGAGATATTTACCCAGCTTTTAAAGAAAAAAATCTTAGTACGATCTTGTGAAAGTTTTGACTTTTTAACGAGCTCCTATCTTCGCTTTGGGGTAAAAGACATGAAGATGCATAAAAAACTCAAAAAGGCTCTTGCATGCATAATCTAAGTATTTTCGGTACAAGTTCGGACGTTGGAAAATCTACGCTTTGTTTTTCCCTTACCTACTTACTCCACCATCAGGGAATCAAGGTAGCTCCCTTTAAAGCACAAAATGTGTCCAATAACTCGCAAGTTACGGATGAGGGTGGGGAAATTGCAATTCCTCAGCATTTTGCAGCACAAGCCATTGGCATAAAAACAAGTCCTGATATGAATCCCATTCTCTTAAAGTCTGGTGGAAAATCGAAATCGCACATCATCATCAACGGTAAAAGTATCGGAGATAAAAATGTTTGGGATTATTATAGAGATATGGACTACTTAAAACCGCATGTGAAAAAAGCTTTTAAAAATCTTAGCAAAAAATATGAGTGCATCGTGGCGGAGGGTGCTGGTAGTCCAGTTGAGTTAAATCTCATGGATAAGGATCTTTCAAACATTTATATTGCAAAAAAGTTTAATACAAAAATAATTTTAGTAGCAGATATTCAAAGAGGTGGCGTTTTTGCTTCTATTTATGGTGTAATCGAACTGCTTCCAAAAGGACTTCGTAAAAATGTCATAGGTGTTATCATCAACAAGTTTCAAGGAGATATGCGCCTTTTTGATAAGGGTGTAAAAATCATAGAAAAGAAATTTGGGGTTCCTGTTCTTGGAGTAGTCCCATTTAAGCCTTTTAATCTTGGGTTTGAAGATAGCGCATCACTTATGAACTACACACAAGACACTACAAAAGCCATCATTAAAGTTGGAGTTATTAAACTCCCTCACATCAGTAACTTTACCGATTTTGAGCCTTTAGTTGTGGACGAGGAAATTGAACTCCTCTTTATTTCAAGTCCAAGTGAGGCAAGAGCCTGTGACGTTCTTGTGATTCCAGGAACTAAGCTTGTCATAGAAGACTTACTCTGGTTAAGAAAAAGGGGTTTTGAGAAACTTCTTACTTCAAAAGAAAAAACTATCATCGCTATTTGTGGCGGTTATGAAATGATGTTTGAAAATATTTTAGACCCACTCTGTATAGAATCACCGGTAAAAAAGACAAAAGGCTTTGGACGATTTAAGGGCGATGTAGTATTTCAAAAAGAAAAAATCGTCAAAAAAGGGAGCTATAATCTTTTTGGAATCATGACTGAGGGTTACGAGATACATAACGCAATCACAAAAAAACGTGCAAAGAGTAAAAGTAAACTCTATGGGACCTTTGTGCATGGACTTTTTGATAACGACAAACTCCGTTACAAAATATTTTCAAAAATAAACTCTAAGTATAAAGGTTATGATTTTAAAAAGTATAAACAAGAGGCTATTAAAGAGTTTGCAACACATATAGCCACACATGTAAATATGAAAAAAATACTTAAGGCATTACGTGAATAACATTTTTATAACACTCTTTGCCTATTTCATCGATAAGTATTTTGGAGAGTTTCGTTTTATAAAACATCCTGTTATTTATATTGGAGAACTAATTGGTTTTTTCCAAAAGAGATACTACAAAAAAGATATTCTCCACGGTGTTTATCTCGTTCTTTTTATGATTTTTAGTCTTGGATTTATAGCCGTTCTTGTGCAAGGATTTTTATCCTACCTCAACACTTTTTTTGAGATTTTACTCTCATCTCTCATCGCTTCAATGTTTATAGCCCATCGAATGCTCTATGATTCGGTAAAAGAAGTTTTAAGCTCCTCAGATAAACGTCACTCCATTTCGATGTTAGTAAGTCGTGATACACAAGATATGGGCGATAGCGATGTATACAAGGCTGCTATTGAGACCTACGCAGAGAATCTTAGTGATGGTGTTATTGCTCCGATGTTTTATTTACTCCTCTTTGGACTTCCCGGAATAATTCTTTACAAAACAGTGAATACCTTAGACTCTATGGTTGGGTATAGAACTCCGCAGTACGAAAAATACGGAAAAGCATCTGCACACTTGGATGATATACTTAACTATATTCCCTCTCGCTTCACAGCTGTTCTTATTATGCTTTTAGCCAGACAAACAAATCTGTTTGCCTTTTATAAGGATGGAGTAAAACATGAAAGCCCAAATGCTGGTCACCCTATTACTGCGATGGCTCTCGTTTTAGGTGTAAAGCTCGGTGGCAATACCTCCTACAATGGAGAAATAAAACAAAAGCCCTACTTTGGAGATGGACGTGAGATTATTACAAAAGATGATGTTAGAAATGCCCTAAATTTTGCTAAAATAAAAACATGAAAACATTTAATATATTTACAAATGAAAAAGATACTTTGCCTGAGGGTAAGGCTGATTTTTTACTTGCCTGTTCTGTTACAAGAACCTGTGAGATTGAGGGAATTACACAAGCAGGAATTCCCACAAAGATTCCACTTACCCCAACACTTGATGCAGAGTTTCTTATAAATGAAAAAGTTTTCTCTCTTGGCGTACTTGCAAAAACACCAACAGGTGTTCCAAGCCCTGCTTTAATAACAAGGGCTTCACATAACCTTAGCCCTTTTTCTTCTCTAGAAATACTCGACCTTGGTTTAGAGACAAAACCTCAAAACACTCCTGTGCATAACTTTGATATAAAACCTTCTGACTCCATTGCTAAAGGCGCTAATATCAAGGCAATAGAAATATTTTCTAAGGGTATGGATCTCGGGAAAACCTATGAGCTTAAAGGGAGTTATCTTATATTAGGAGAGAGTACACCAGCGGGAACAACAACAGCAGCCGCCTCATGTTTAGCCCTTGGTTATTTTTGTAAGAATGACTTCTCTTCTAGTTTTGCAAACGCACCTAAAGATATAAAAAGTGAAACTATCCGCCAAGCACTTGCCTTAACAAACATTGAGATGGGTAATTTTGAAAAGCTCAACTTTGTAAGTGATAATATGCTCCTCTTTTGTGCAGGATTTTTACTTGAAGCAAGTCGTCGTTTTCACGTAGTTCTTGCAGGTGGTACACAAATGGCTGCAGTTTTACTCCTAGCAGATAAACTCAAAGAAGATGTTTTAATGCGTCTTCAATCTGACAATATTTCACTTTCTACTACTGCTTGGGTAGTGCGTGATGAAAATTCAGACATACAACATTTACTCTCGCGTTTAAGTTATGTTCCTCATGCTATTTATACAGAATTTAGTTTTAAAGATGCCGAGATTGATGTGCTCAAAAAATACGATGAAGGAGAAGCTAAAGAGGGTGTTGGAGCTGGGGCTGCACTTGCCTATGCAAATAAAAACGGACATACAAACAAAGAAGTACTTGAGGCCATAGAACTTCTTATGTATATGAACTGATGCAGGCTTTATTTATTGGTGGTATAAAATCAGGTAAGAGTAAATGTGCTGAAGAGTACGTACTAAAAAGTACTTCTACTACGCCTATCTACCTTGCAACGACAGAGTTTATTGACGAAGAAATGCAAGAAAAGATTACAAGCCATAAGCTCCAAAGAGAAGAAAAATTTCATACCGTAGAGGAACCTCTTGACTTACTTAGTAGTACAAAAGAATATGATTCAATAATTCTCGTGGAATGTATGAGTATGTGGATTAACAATATGCTTTACCACAAGCACAACGAGGAAGAAATACTAAATGCACTGCAAAAATTACTCGCCTCAAACAAAGATTTTGTTTTTATTATTAACGATGTTAGTACAAGTGTTGTTAGTGAAAATCCTCTTACAAGAAAGTTTGTAAATATAAATGGAAAAGTATCTCAAATTCTCGCCGCACACTGCAATCATGTCTTTCATGTAATAGCCGGGATAAGTGTAAAAATAAAATGAAATTCTTTTATGCCTTTTCTCTTGCCTTTAACATGCTGAGTATTATTCCATTTTTTAAAGTACACAACTTTTACAAAGGGATTAATGGCTCTTCTGCCATGTTTTACCCTCTTGTAGGTCTCATTTTAGGTCTCATTCTTTGGGCTAGCCATACACTCTTACTGGGTCTTATCCCACAGGTACACCTTAGTGTCATAATCTTCACACTCTGGGTACTGCTCACGGGCGCTCTGCATATAGATGGATTAAGTGATTCCATAGATGGCCTGTTTGTAAGTAAAGACAAGGCACTTCAAGTGATGAAAGACTCACATGTTGGAGGAATGGGTATGACTTTTACCTTTGTCTTTTTAGCCTTAAAGCTCTCATCGCTTCTAGCCTTTGAAGCCTTTTATCTTCTTCCTATTATTCTCATGTATTCACGCTTTAGTGCGCTTCTCGCAATTTACTTTTACCCTTATATAAGTTCTGGAGTTGGGAAACTCATTAAGAATGAGTTAAACAAAAAGCATCTACTTTTTGCTCTTTTGTATACGCTTGTATTTGGAATGGTTTTTAACTTTCTCCCTGCTCTTGTGTTTGTTATCTTGACATTAGTTATTTGTGCAAAGGTTTTCACATCACGTTTAAATGGGCTTAATGGCGATAATTACGGCTTTATCATTGAGTTAACAGAGCTTGTACTTCTTAACTCTATTATTTTTATAAATTTTTCATGAAGATCACACTCGTACGCCACGCAGAAGTACAAGAAAAGTACATAGGAAAATACAATGGACATATTGATATAGCACTGAGTGAAAATGGAAAACTTCAGTCAAAAAAACTTGCCAAGTCCTTGTCCCACGAAAATTTTGATAAGGTATACTGTTCAGACTTACTTCGTGCCAGACAAACACTGGAGGCTTTTAACTTAGATTGTGAGATTGTTTTCACTTGTGCTTTACGAGAAAAATCATGGGGCAAGCACGAGGGGAAAAGCTTTGAAGAAATACAAAAGTCGGGAATTATTTACAAAAACTTTACACAATGGGTGCAGGCTTTAGATGGTGAAGAGATACTGCTTTATACAAAAAATGTAGAAAACTATTTTAATAATACTATTTTAAAAGATGACAAGAATCATATATTAATCTTAAGTCATGCAGGATGCATAAAGAGTATTTTGAGTCTCGTAAATAATATATCTCTTGAAAAAGCTTTCTCTCTTCATCTCCCCTACGCGAAGTGTATTCACTTGAATATAAAATAATTATTAGATATAATATTCCATAATTATATCTTAGGAATTTTCATGCTTAAATCTATAAAATCAAAGGTCGCCGCTTCAATCGCTGGTATTAGTATCATAGGCTTTGTTAGTATCTACTCATACCTGTCTTATACCCTCAACACAGTCTCACAAAAAGCAAGTGAACAATCTCTTTCCATGCTGAGTGAGTCTATCCTTCAAAGTCTGTCTCAAAGCATGATGCAAGGTGACGCTAACGCGATAAGAAAAGCTTTTTTAGATGCCAAATCAATAGAAGGTATAGAATCTTTAAATATTGTAAAATCAAAAACGCTTTTAGGCACCTACGAAAAGTTTACACGCGATCCACTTATGATAGATGTACTTAAAAATAAAACTATTAAAATTATAGAAAAAAATGAAAACGGTCATCATACAATCCGTAAACTTTTACCTATTATTGCACAAAACA